>JAOZSY010000312.1:1236-2821 GCA_029939445.1 Bacteroidales bacterium | reverse complement strand
AATTGGAAAGAAAAAGAATTGATGGGAACAATTGCCGAATTTATGGATGCTTACCGACTGCCAAAAGTATTTGAAAGCTCAGAAGTACCAACGGATATACTAATTTTTAGAAAGAAATAAACATGAGAAAAACTTACGACAAAAAAGCCTATAAATACTTTGTTTATAACCCAAATACCAAGAAAATACTAAGCGGTTGGGAGTATAAAAGCGATGCCCAGGAACATACTACAGAATTGGGGTTTGCCAATCTTAAAGTTTATACCAGAGTTTATCTCACAGGCAAAGGAATAAAGCCAAGCTTGAAAAAGAATTGGGGTACCGATAAACTTTCTGGAGTGTATTCACAGCAGGACGAAAAAGTACTTTATGGATTTAGAAAAGATATACAAGTACCTGAAATTAAGCTTCGATTTAATAAGGGTAAAGCCTTTGGTAAAATTAGTAGCAGTATGGAAGTAGCCGCTTTTTTGAAAAAGGTATATGGTAGAAATATTGAAGTTCAGGAACAAATTATAGTTTTGTATTTGAATAGGCAAAACGAAATCATAGGCTATTATCGACATACGGTGGGAACGCCAGTAAGTGCGATTGCTGATATTCCAATGATGATGGCTATTGCACTTAAATCAATGGCTAGAGCAGTAATTCTATCTCATAATCACCCTAGTGGAAATAAGCAGCCATCAGCACCAGACAAAAAGCTTACTAAAGATTTTGCAAAAGCAGCAAAAGCCCAAGGAATAAGTTTATTAGACCATATTATTCTTACTAAAAATGAAGGTTATTATTCCTTTTTAGACCATAGTGATAATAGCTTAAATGGATTGGGAACTATTGATAATAGTGGAGCTTCAAATGAACTTAGGAAAGAGATTTATAATGTGTTTTATCAAATAAGTAAGAATCCTAAAAACACTCCAAAGATTGCTGAAATAATTATTACTCAAGAAGGATATTGCGAGATTGAAGCCAAAATAATAAAGATGGTTATCAATGATGGAATCACTCCATCGGCTTGTATTCCTCATATCGAAAGTGAATTATAGAATGGTAAAAGCAAATCCTAAATATTATAGAGCAAGAATTGAAGCTCTAAGAACCAGTAATGGTAATGTAGAAGTTGACGAAAACAGGAAATACTTCAGAAATGGATTTGTGCCAGAAAATGAGAAGGCGAATTTTGAAAAGAAGATAAAATTCTTTGAGCATAATCACAAAAATACGCCATTAACATTTGCTGAAATAACAAGCTATTCGACATGGTTCAGAATGCACCCAGAGAAAATGGCAGGCAAAGAAGTAGCAGTGAGTAGTAGAGCTTTTCCTGTAAAGCTTAAAGGCAAAAGAAAGGATATTGAGCAGATGTTTGCAAAAGTATTTTCTATAGATACCGAAAAAGAAGCCGAAGCTCTAGCAATTGCTCTGCAATTGGAACTTGAACTAATGAAATTATAAGACGTTTATATGGAGGGGATGTTTTTAAATTATGGAAAATGTATAGGTATTCAGGAGATAAATATTATTTGAATTTATTAGTTGATTATAATGAGGAAGACATAATAAATATGAAAAAAATATTAGT
>JAOZSY010000312.1:0-1226 GCA_029939445.1 Bacteroidales bacterium | reverse complement strand
AAATAAAGTAAAAGGAGTAGCAAAACTGAAGCCATTGGCAATAGATATTCAATCGTTGGTGAATGACAATAAAACCATAATCAATAATGTGCTAAAAAGAGCAAAGCAGCTAAATGGTTTGGGTAAAATAGCAAAATACAAACATTTGCTTAGTGCCGATGAAGTAATCAATCGTTATAATGCAGGTATTAGTGAAGAAGAAATACAAGCATGGGTTTGGTATCGTAGGAGCATAGGTGTGCCAATGACAGGTTGGGAGAAATACTATATTGATAGTACAAAAACCGATGCCAAAAAAGAAGATATGTTGGTTACCACCAATACCACAATTATAAAAGATACTGCATGGAAGGAGCTCAAAACCCTACCAAAAGGAGTACTCCTTGGCAAAAGACTTGGCAATAAGCAGCATAAGAGTAATGATGACTATGTATATGTTTGGTATAGAGATAATGATGGGATAAAGTTAGTTCGCAAAGATCATGTGAAGCTCAATAAATCAGTAATGCGTACCGACCCAAAAAGATTAAGAGAGCTTATACTTGCAGGAGCATTATTTTACCTTAATGGTGAGCTGTTGCCAAATCCTGTATATGCCTATGCAAATATGTATGATAGAGAATTGCAATTAAAGACAGATAAGGACTTTATCATAAAAGAATACGGTCAGAAGGTATATGATAATCATCTTAATCTTATAAATGAGAAAAAGCCTAAAATGTTGTCGATATTGAATCCTGATGAGAATGAAAGGCAGCAAATATTGGCAATATCAGAATATGCACAAAAGTTCAGAATTGAAGGATTAAAGGAAGAGACAGGAGTTGTAATAGATGAGCCTATGAGTCTTTATAATGCCTTTATCAAGTATTTGCGAAGCCTGGAACGAAATGAGGTTGAATTTGTAAGCCCACAAGATATTATCACATATTACCTTTATGCAAAGAACCTACCTAGAGATATGGAGAAGGCTGTAAAAGGTGAGTTTAGAAGTAATGTAAGAAATCAAGGAGAGATAATTTTTAAGAAATTCCTACATACGGCACTTAATTTTGAGGATCAACAAAAGTTAGATTTTGATTGGAATAGAACCTATAATGGACAGGCTTCGGTATCGCATCATAAAATACCAATTGGATTTAAAATGAGTAGTAAGTTCAAAGGTTTTGATATGGAAATACGACCACCACAAAGAGAGGGGATTGCCTTTATGGAACTTGTGGGAA
>JAOZSY010000094.1 GCA_029939445.1 Bacteroidales bacterium | reverse complement strand
AAAAGCAATACGTTTGCACCCTTTTCAGCCGCTCTTCCTGCTGCAATAATTCCTGCAGCTCCTCCACCAATTATTATTAAATCGTAGTTATTATTTTGCATATATGCTATTCTATTATGCTTAGTATTAAAGAATTCCTTCTTTCAAAATATCATGTAAATGTATTACACCTTCGTACTTACTCTTATTAACAACAAGAAGTTGTGTTATATTCTTTTCCTTCATTATTTTTAGTGCTTTCGCAGCAAGCTCCGACGATTCAATATTACTAGGATTTGCACTCATTATATCCTTTGCTAGCAGGCCATCAAGATTATCATGCTTCTGCATCATACGCCTAATATCGCCATCGGTAATTATGCCTTTAAGCTCTCCATTATCAAGTACAGCAGTTGTTCCTAGTCGCTTTGATGAAATTTCAATAATAATACTTCTTATATCTGCATTAATATCCACTTGAGGCTTTTCATTATTTTCAGAAAGATCGGCTACTCTAAGATAAAGTTGTTTTCCTAGAGCTCCACCGGGGTGATATTTCGCAAAATCGCGATCGGTAAAACCTCGGTATTGTAAAAGAGCCACAGCCAAAGCATCACCCATTACCAATTGAGCAGTAGTGCTCGATGTTGGAGCCAAATTATTAGGGCAAGCTTCTTTTTCAACAGAACTATTCAATACCAAATCCGAATTTTGTGCTAAAAAAGAATCTATATTTCCTACATTCGCAATAAGTTTATTTCCCAAAGATTTAACCAAAGGAATAAGAACCTTAATTTCTGGAGTATTTCCTGATTTTGAGATACACATAACCACATCATTATCTTGTACATTTCCCAAATCGCCATGGATGGCATCGGCAGCATGCATAAAAATTGATGGAGTACCTGTAGAATTAAGCGTAGCAACAATTTTTGTAGCAATATTTGCGCTTTTTCCAATACCCGTTATTATAAGTCTGCCTTTAGAATTATGGATTAATTCCACAGCATCCGAAAAATCATCATCTATAAAACTTTGCAAATTACTAATTGCTATTGACTCTTCTGAGATAACTTTTTTTGCTATTTCCTGAATTTCATTTTTTACCATACTTACAATCTTTATTGAACAGCAAAAATATGGAAAATACTAATACCTTAAATCTAGGTTTTATTGAAAAATATGAACTAATGTTTTATAAATTCAATATCTTTACCTTTTGAAACTAAATGCTAAAATAAATGAAAAATACAATAATAGGTCTTCCATTAAGGATATTTATATTATTTGCAATATCTATATCTGTAAATTCATGTTGGTCGGATGAGTACACTATAGAAAAAGAAAAACACAGTTATAAAATCTGATAGATGGAAGAAAACAAATTTCTTTATTTTATTTGAGAATAAGGATTCGCTGAATTATAGAGAATGTAGAGAAATCGTATTCGATAAACTTATTAAAACCTGCAATTTAGAAATTGACTCTTTTTATAATAAAGTAAAGAAAAATAGCATTCAAATTAAAGATAGTACAATACTTAATATGCATAGAGCAAATATTATTGAGGAGGGCTCTATTTGCAAATATATGCCTCCAATAATCGACTTTAAAAACTCAAGTTTGTTACAGATTGCAAAGCAAGTAAATGGGTTTTCTAAAAATAGATACCAATATATAGGTAGTGACACTACTAAATATACAATCAGTATTAATATTAATAAACTTAATGACTCTCTAAGTTCAAGTATAATACTTGACATGTTAGGGCTCTACACCATAGACACTTACGCCGACAAATTATTTTTAACAATTAATGATAAATAATTTAAATAAATCAAAATTTATTAAATTATATCCATTCTTAAAAATAATATGTTTACTATGAAAAAAAATTGTACATTAGCAAATACAAAAACAGAAAATAATTAACTTTAAATAATCTTAAAATAATCTTAAAATGGCAGAATTTAACTATAAACAAATTATTTATGCAGGAATGGTTGCCATTGCTGGTGTAGATGGCGAAGTAGACAAAACTGAGCGTAAATGGGTAGACAAAGTATTTGACCATGATTTCAATATGTCACGTAAAGAGCGTAAAGAAGTTTTAAAAATATTTGAAAACGATAAAGATACTTTTACTGATAAAGTAACTACCGAATTATCCCAATTTCCTGCTTTTGACCAACGAGAGGCATTTAAGCGTATTTGTCAATTTATGCTTTATCGTAATGATGAGTATAATAAAAGCGGCAAATCTCGTCCAAAAGGCATTGACCCTGAAAAAGATCAATTAAATCGCTATCGTGAGAGAGCTGATAATATGCGTACTAAATTAAAGTTTTAGTAACAACTAGTTATTTTTAAAAAAAGAGGCAATCATTGATTACCTCTTTTTTTTTACTTATCTTATTAATCGATTTTTGCAAAGTGAAAACACAAATTGAAGGATTCAATATAAATTATAAGCTCATAAATGAGGAATGGATTTCTGAAGGACGAGATATATTAGTATTGCTTCATGAAGGTTTAGGAAGCATTCCGCAATGGAAAAATTTTCCTAGTACAATTAGCAATAAACTAAAACTTCCTGTATTAATTTATGAACGCATTGGTTATGGGGAATCAGATTTTTGGACTGATGGAATTATTAAATCACAGTTTCTACATAATGAAGCTTTAGTTATGCTTCCTGCATTAATAAAAAAGTTAGGGATTTTAAATAGTATTATAATTTTTGGCCATAGCGACGGTGGCACTATTGCCTTAATCCATGCTTCTGCTGCCATGGCAAAAGTGAAGGCAGTGATAGTAGAAGCTCCACATATTCTTTTTGAGGAGTATTCGTTAATTGGCATTAGGAAAGCACGAGAATTATTAAAAAACGATGCCGTAATTCAGATTCTTAACAGATATCATCAAGGGAGAGCTGCCGAACTTATTGATAAATGGACTGCACATTGGCTTGCTGCAAAGGATATTGACTGGGATGCTAGTCAAAAACTTAATAAAATAACACTTCCCCTATTATTAATTCAAGGCTATAAGGATGATTTTGGTACTTTTGCACAAATTGATAATGTTGCTAAAGAAGTAAAAAGTAATATTATACAGGTAGAGAGAATAGAAGATTGTGGTCATATACCACATCTTGAGCAGCAAGAAAAAATAATAAATCTTACTGAGGATTTTATTAATAAAATTTAAGAAATAGCCATGGATAGAATAAAAAAGTATTTCCCTAAACTAAGTGATAATCAACTGAATAAGCTAAATCAATTACCAGCACTTTACGAAGAATGGAATGCACAAATAAACGTGATATCGCGTAAGGATATGGAGCATTTTGTGGAGCGACATATACTACATTCATTGGCAATAGCAAAGGTTATTAAATTTGATAATGGCACCGAAATTCTTGATATTGGAACTGGCGGTGGGTTTCCTGGTATTCCACTTGCAATAATATTTCCTAAATGTGAGTTTCACCTTGTTGATTCCATTGGAAAGAAAATAAAAGTAGTACAGGCAGTAGTAGACGCCCTTGACCTTAAAAATGTGAAAGCTGAAAAAACTCGTGCCGAGAATATCAATAAAAGCTATGATTTTGTTGTAAGCAGGGCTGTAACCGCATTACCAAAATTTCTGCCATGGACAAAAAATAAAATCCGAAAGAAAGGTTTTAATAAATTACCAAATGGCATTATTTACCTTAAAGGTGGTGATTTTAGAAATGAGTTGGAAAAACTAAAAAGAAAAAATCAAGTATTTGCTATAGATAAATTTTATTCTGAAGAGTTCTTCGAAACTAAATATATTGTTCATATTAATGCTTAAATAATAATAGAATTTTTTCTAGTATTTTATCTAATAATTTACGTTCAGATAGCTGACTGAACACTTGAATTCTTACGAACTATTCTTCTACATCATACTCTAACTTACCTACCGGATTTCCTCCAGATAAGGCAGGCTACGCTAGTATGTTTTTATCATAATAAATCTCTAATACAGGAGTATGCAATTAATCTATAATAATTTTATATTGCTCCACTTTACCATCAAATTGTAGCTGAACTATATAAACGCCCTTAGCGCCATCCAATAAGTCAATTTTTATAGTCCTATCATAATTATTAGCAATATTCTTTTCATAAACAAGCTTTCCTAACATATCCGAAACAATAATTCTATTGGGAGTTATATCTCCAAATTTGATATTAAAACTACCATTATTAGGATTTGGATAAACTTCAGCAGTTTTTTTCATTGCGTACATTTGCTCATAGCTCAGTGGATAATTCACAGTGAAATTATATATTAAGGAAGATCCAAAATCAGCCTGAAAATTCATTAAAGTAGCATTACTAAGCGAGCGTAATCTTATAAAACCAGAACCATCATTATTTGCAAAAAACTTAAGCCCATCACCATCAGTATCTATAATTTCCATTTTATAACAACCCACACCTAAATGCACAGTATCACGATAATAAGTAGTTGCTGTAAGATTATTTTTTTCAAAAACTACACCCGTAGAATTTGAAATACGGTAGGAAGTTTCGTTTCCTGCATAATTGGTACGAAATTGAATTATAAACTCATCAGGCAATACATCAGGAATCTCAAATTTAGAATCAAACGTATTATTAAATGAGTATTCATCAGTGCCTCCATTGGGGCTTTTGATTTCCACACGAAATTTGTTTCCAGAAGGCTGTAAGCTACTCCATAAGCCATCATTAGCAGGCAGACTAACTTCTGTTGTTTCGTCAAAACTTAAAGAGCCATTCCATGTAAAGGATTGTCTATTGCTAGCATTATTTACCCAATACTCAACCACTAAAGATGTAAGAGCTGTAGCACCAGTATTCTTAATCATAATAGTTGGCGAAGAGCAAATATAGTTCTCTCTAGCGTGTTCTACTTTACTAGTTGGAGTCAAAATATCTACAACTGCAGCATCCAAAGTAAAATTATTATCTCCATATGTTACCAACTGATTATTAACCCAATACTTAGATGTTCCTGAGGCATTCGCCATTCCATAGTCAATATTTGCAATCTGACCAGGAGTTACATACTGCGTAATATCACTATGCTCAATATTAGTTGCAGCACCTGGGCACCATCCAGCACGATCATAAATCCATGTTCCCCCCTGAGGAAAAATTGGATTTGTAGCACAGTCATCTTTCCACACCTGCCATGAAAACTCATTGCTTCCACCAGCAATATTTAAATGATGATTACGAGCAATAAACTCCCCTTCTTGCCCGTGACCAGTTATGGAACTTCTAATTTTAAAGAACTTGGCATTAGCATCAAGCATTAAATCGCGAGGCTCATAAGCCTTATCACTTAATATATCGGCATTAGATTTTGAGCTTACCGGCCATAATTGTTGAATATTTAGCACATCACGTGGTGGAGTTCCTACTATAAAAGCAAAAGTAATATCCATATCCTCTTGCCACTGTCCGCCACCTTCTACAGTCATACGTTTATCACCTTTAAGCATTGGCATAAAATCCGTAACATCAAAAGTGAAAGTTTTGCCATCTTGGCCTAGGTCTAAATTAATTCCATAAGGTGTTACAAACGACATTATCTCAAATTTCATTGGTGCACGACGCGTATATGCTAAATCCATAATACTTAATGTACCATCAGCAGTAATGCTCTGTGTATTTAATACTGCGCCAGTAATTGCATCATAAGTAATTTCATTAGCTGCCTGCCATAAGCTTGTGTCTAATATTTGTACAATTTCATCGGAATATATTGTCGCATAATGATTAACAACCTGGTATTCTTTTACATTATGTGGTGCCAATTGCACAGTATCCAATATTGTATCGTTAGTAATTGTAAGAGAATAATTGCCCTGCAAAAATGTTGTATTTGGACGCTCTAAGGTTGATTCCCAAGATTTAAACAATTCAAAACCTTTAAAAGAATTCAAACCTCCACCATCAATTGTATGTGCATTTCTATTATTTCCACTTTTATCAATAATATTACCATTCTGTAAATTATCAAAATCGTAATATAGTTGTAGGTTTGAATATTGAGGGTGAGAGTTATCCAAAGAAGCATACATCCATTTATGAATTTCACTTTCTGTTAGTTCCACATCCCAAAAACGAACTTCATCAATCAATCCATCCCAATAACGATTATTAATACCACGGCTTATTCTAAGATTAATTCCTCCAGTAGTATCAGTATTTATAGTAGTATTTGCAATGGTTAAACCTGTTTCCATTACGCCATCTACATATAACTTAATATCATTTACATCATTGCCCTGAAAAGTACATGCTACATGATGCCATTGATTATCGTGCAAAATAGTAGAACCATAAGTATATCCACCATTAACCTCAACACGTAAAGCTCCATTTCCATTCAATCTAAAAACCCATTTTTTGCCTCCCTGATTATTTCCCCAGCTAACAATTTCCTTATCAACCACATCTGTCTTTATCCAAGCTTCAACAGTGCGCGATGTTGTTCCTGAAATTCCTTTATAGTTATCAGTTTCTATATAATTCACTCCATTAAAAGTAAAGGAATTATCGTCGGCACTTAGCATTCCCTTATTTTGTGATAGAATGCTGCCCTCAAAAGAAATACTAGTGGCGGCTTGAGTATTATAATAACTATATTCTACTATAATATTTGACACACCATCCCAAGCAAAAGGAGTATAAAATTGTAGTGTATTAATCCCACTTTGCAGATTAGTATTATGAAAATACACTTCTGTAAAACCTGTATTATTTGGGTTTTCTATATCTATAATAGTATCTGTTGTTTGCTTTACTGATAGCTTAAAAAATCTTGCGTCAGCACTTCCACTCAATGAGTTCAGCGAAATACCATCAATATTTCCTACACTTGCTCCTGCAGCTAGTAGTTCTGCCGCGCTAAACAAATATTGACGCTTAGCATTATAAGTACCACTGGCAATAAGCTCTATATTTGAAGCTGCTCCACTACCCACCATAGACTGAGTATCAACAGGAGTGCCATTTACCACAGCATCTTTTTGAATATACTGATAATATGAATTCATTGGATTTATAACATAATCGAAAGATGATCCACTAAAATTGGAGATGCTATAATTAGTATGCTTAGAGTAAAATGAATCTACCCTTGTTGAATCATGGATATATGTATTACAACTATAATCCCACTCTCCGCAGCCTTTATTTGTTTGTCCAGAAATAGGAGGCGAAACCAAAGCATCTTTACATCTTATGCTGTAATACATAAGTACTTTTTCGTAACTAATGGATGAATTAGTAGGAAACATAATAGCAGTATCGCGAATAGTTCCATCCCATACATGTCCATAGGTTTGGTTATAATTAAAAGAATGGATAAGAATAGTATCGCCAGGGCTCTGAGCCTTTAATAATAAAGAGAATAATACGATAAGTATTGATAGAGTAATGGTTTTCATAATGTGTGTTTTGTAAGTGTTGGATTTGAAGGCAAATTTAATAAAATTATACAGAATTACAAGCTTTATTAAGAACCTAAGCAGGTCCCTAATTCCTTTTCTAGCAAAAATCAAATACACTATATCTATTAATCCATCTTGCCATTAATAATAACGCTCCATATCCCAAGATATAAGATCATAATTAAACTTTAAAACTTATGATAAATAAGGCGTTTTATTCTGAACTCCGTCTTACTATAAGAATTGGGAGTAAGAACTGAACATAAAGAGCGATATACTCCATGCCTAAATCAATGTAGTACGAGAAATTATTTTTGTTAATTTAGCTTATCGAAAACATTGAAAATTACTATAATAAAGACGGCACGTAGTATACCGCTATACGTTGGTTTTCATACAAAAACCTTAATTATATATGAAAACACATTCGCTTTTTAATAAAAAAATAACTATGAAAACACTTAAAGGATTATTTTTAGTAATTACCATTCTGTTAGTCACAGTTTCTTGTGATATTGGAGACAGTATCGAAGGCAATCAAAAGGTTAAAAATCAGAAAAGAGAAATTAGCTCCAATTTTACAGAAATTGAAGTTAGTCAAGGAATTAACGTATATCTAACTCAAGGCCCCAATAGTTCTTTGGAGCTTGAATTAGATGAAAATCTTCACGATTTACTAATAACAAAAGTTGAGAATAATATTCTAAAGATATATTTTTCAGAGAATGTTGGCAGACGTAGAAGATCTATAATACATTTGTCAATGCCATTAATAACAAAGCTAAAAAGCTCTAGTGATGGGGAAATTATAAGTCAAAATCAGTTAACAGTTCAAGATATAACTATTTCAAGCTCTAGTAGCGGGGATATCGAACTCAATATAATAGCCAATAATATTCAATGTAAAGCAAGCAGCAGCGGGGATATCAGCTTAATTGGAACAACAGATTTATTCATTGCTAATGCTAGTTCGGGCTCTGATATAGAGGCCGAAAAATTGGTATCACAAAAAGTTGAAGCAAAAGCATCTAGCGGATCTGATATTAATGTATATGTTGCTGTAAGTTTAAATGCATCAGCTAGTAGTGGTTCCAAAATTAAATATTGGGGCAATCCTAATATATTAGAAGTTGATAAGTCCTCTGGTGGGAAAGTTAAAAAACAAACCCCATAGATTATTAATAAATATAATGATAGAGCTAAGACCACTTAAAAGAAACGATGTTTCACCTTTCTATAAATGGATAAATGATGATGAAGTTATAAAATACTCATTATCATTATTTCAAAATATCAGCACGAAAAACGAAATTGATGAATGGTTTATTGCATTAATCGAGAATACTAATATTGCCAATTATGGTATATTCTTAAAGACAAGTGGAGAACTAATTGGCTATTCAGGAATATGTGATATTTCCAAAACCAACAAATCTGGGGAATTTTATATTTTTATTGGAGAAAAAAGAATGTGGGGAAAAGGAATTGGAACAATAGTTACTGAACAAGTATTGAAAATAGGATTTTTAGAATATAAATTAAATAGGATTTACTTAACTGTTTCTGAACCAAATATTGGTGGAATAAAAGCATATAAAAATGCTGGATTTAAATTGGAAGGGAAGTTAAGACAGGCCTGTTTTAGAGATAATAAATATCACGATAAAGTAATTATGTCCATAATAAAATCTGAATGGGAATGAATAAAAGCTACTATAAATACATAAGCATTTTATAAAATAAGTTGCCCTACTGCTGAATTATTTATCACAGTTTCAATACTCTATTCTAATAATATTCCTCTGATGGATTGGAGCAGATAGCAGGAAGCTATTTTAATTAATTTAAATTACCTCTAAAGCCTATTGCAATAAAATATTGATTACCTTTGAAGCACGCAAAAACCATTTTGCGATTTTAGGGCTATAGTACTAATCGATATTGGGGTTAATGCAAAACTCACATTTCTCAAAAGAGTTAATATTATTGTCCATAGTTCAGAAATTATCAAATAATTAGCACGCAGATGCCACCATGCTGATGCACTAAATATACTAAAAACCCATGCTTATGAAAGACAAAGACAATCTGATTAGAGTATA
>JAOZSY010000093.1 GCA_029939445.1 Bacteroidales bacterium | reverse complement strand
ATAACAATTAAACTATCTTCGCAGAAATAACTAAATAATAAATAATGGATTTATTAGTAGCGGAGAATATTACAAAAACTTTTGCAAAGCACAGGGCTCTCAATAAAGTAAGTATCAATGTGCCAGAAGGTAGCATATATGGTTTATTAGGTCCTAATGGAGCTGGAAAAACTACATTAATACGTATCATAAACCAAATTACTGGGCCTGATAATGGTAGGATACTTCTTAATGGAAAAGCCTTATTACCTAAGGATATATCAAATATTGGATACCTGCCCGAGGAACGTGGTTTATACAAAAAGATGAAAGTTGGTGAGCAAGCTATTTATCTTGCAATGCTTAAGGGCTTAAGTAAGCATGATGCTAAAAAGCAACTAAAGGAATGGTTTGAAAAATATGATATTGCTCCATGGTGGGATAAAAAAGTAGAAGAGCTTTCAAAGGGAATGGCTCAGAAAGTACAATTTATTGTTACCATTCTTCATAAACCTAAACTTTTGATTTTTGATGAGCCTTTTAGTGGCTTTGATCCAATAAATCAAGTATTGCTAAAAGAAGAAATTCTTGGACTTAGAGACAAAGGTGCTACAGTAATTTTTTCTACTCATAATATGGCTTCTGTTGAAGAAATATGTGATCATATTGCACTAATTAATAAATCAGAGAAAATATTAGAAGGTAGTGTTTCTGAAATCAGAGATACATATAAAAAGGGAACTTTTGAATTAGAGTATGATGGTAATGAGATAGAACTATCAAAGTTTCTACCTGCTAATTTTGAGATTATAGAAAAGCAAAAAATTCTTAAAGGTCATAAAACAATAATAAAGCTTCCTGATGCTAGCTATTCTAATGAATTGTTATCCACTATGATGAAACATACAAATATTCGTCTATTCAAGGAGATAATCCCTAGTATGAATGAGATTTTTATTGATAAAGTTACTCAAGACTAAAAACATAAACAATATACGTAATGAATAAAATTTGGCTAGTAATACAGCGTGAATATCTCACAAGAGTTCAGAAAAAGAGCTTTATAATCATGTCAATATTAGGACCTGTGCTAATGGCAGCATTAATGATAGTTCCTATATATATTGCTAAAATGAGTGATGAGGTTAAAACTGTTGGTATTGTTGATGAAAGTGGATTTTTTATTGAAGCTTTTGACAATACTGATAAAATAAAATTTAAAGTAATGCGCATGGATATTAATAGCGCAAAAGAAGCATACGAAACCATGAATTATGATATGGTTTTATATATTCCTGAGCCTGCTTATACTTATCCTTCAAAAATATTTATATACTCAAATAAAGAGCCTGGAATGCAGGTTGAAAACTACATTAGAAATAGTATAAATAACGACTTACGCACCATGCGTCTTAAAGATGCCGGGGTTAGTGATAAGGTTATTAGTGCAATGAAGAATAAGATTAACCTTAAAAGCATTAGTATAGACGAGCAAGGCATAGAGGAAGAGCGGTCTGGAACACTTAATCTAATTTTGGGTTTTGTGCTTGCATTATCAATCTATTTCTTCATATTCATGTATGGAACACAGGTAATGCGAGGTGTTTTAGAAGAAAAAACCAGTAGAATTATAGAGGTTATTATCTCATCCATAAAGCCATTTCAGTTGATGATGGGTAAGATTATAGGGATTGCATTTGTAGGCCTTACACAGCTTCTACTGTGGGTTATACTAACAACAGGCATAGTTACTACTGTGCAATCAAGCTTTTCCTCAGAACTTAGCGAAATAAATAAATATCAAGCTCAAAAGACTGGGCAAATGATTGACCCATCAGATACTACAGAAGTTACTAAAGAATTTAGCAAAACAGCTGAATTTGTTGGGGCTATATTAAGTATTGATTTTAAAGTTATAATTGGCTCTTTTATTTTTTACTTCCTATTCGGATACTTGCTTTATGGTGCTTTATTTGCAGCTGTGGGCTCGGCAGTAGATAACGAAACCGACACTCAACAATTTATAATGCCCATAACTATTCCGTTGATTATTAGTATTGTAACAATACAAACCATTGCTAATAACCCTGATGGGCCCCTAGCCTTTTGGTTTTCGATGATACCGCTTACATCTCCTATATCTATGATGGTTCGAATTCCTTACGGTGTTCCTTATTGGGAGTTAGGTTTATCAATGCTGATATTAGTTCTTACTTTCATTCTATTTACTTGGTTTGCAGGCAAAATATATAGAGTTGGAATATTGATGTACGGTAAGAAACCTTCTTATAAAGAAATTTGGAAGTGGATAAAATATAGCTAGAGAGTTAAGAGGGAAGAGTTAAGAGTGTACATATTACAAAAAATAAAAGTTTATTGAAAACAATAGTTGTATCGGTAAGTAATGATCTTTTTAGCGACCAGAGGGTTAAGAAGATGTGTAATAGTATACAAAGCCTAGGTTTTGAGATTACTCTATTGGGTAGACTATTACCCAGTAGCAAGGCTTTATCTGATAGGAACTATAAAACTAAGCGTTTCAAACTCCCATTTAATAATGGAGCATTATTTTATGCTTCACTTAATACAAGACTCTTCTTCTACTTATTATTTAAGAAAACCGATGTACTTTTGGCTAATGACCTTGATACTTTATTAGCTAATTACCTAATTTCTAAAATCAAAGGGATTCCTCTTGTTTACGATACTCATGAGTATTTTACGGAAGTTCCTGAATTGCAAGGCCGCTATGCTAAAAAAATATGGGAAAAGATTGAAAGAAAGATATTTCCAAAGCTAAAGGATGTAATTACAGTAAACCAGTCAATTGCAGATATTTATTCAAAGAAATATGGAATACATATTAATGTTATAAAAAACCTACCTAATAAGCTTGTATCCTTTACTCCACTTTCGAAGAAAGAACTAGGAATTGAGCATATTAATAAATATATAATACTGCAAGGAGCTGGAATTAATATTGATAGAGGTGCTGAGGAATTAGTTGAAGCAATGATTGAGGTAAACAAAGCTAAATTATTGATAGTAGGTAGTGGAGATGTTATTAGTATTATTAAAAATAGAGTTAATAACTCTGATCTAAAAGATAAAATTGTATTTATTGATAAGCAAAGTCCTGAAAGACTAAAGTCGTATACTTATTATGCCGAATTGGGTTTAAGCTTGGATAAAGACAGCAATATGAATTACCGATATAGTTTACCAAATAAAATATTCGATTATATAAATATGGGCGTCCCAGTACTTGTATCAGACTTGGTAGAAGTTAGTAAAATTGTAAAAGAATATGGCGTTGGTAATGTTCTAAACACATACTCTACAGCAGAAATAGCTAAACAAATTAATAAAATGCTTACCGATAATTCAAAAGAAGATTTGAGAAAAAATCTTTTGACAGCTAGCAAAAAATTAAATTGGGAGACTCAAGAAGTTATAATTTCAGGAATTTATTCGAAATTCAAATGAGCAAGCACTTACATATAATATCCTTTGATATTCCATATCCTGCTGATTACGGAGGAGTTATTGATGTGTTTTATAAATTAAAAGCATTTCATAAAGCTGGCATATTAGTGCATATGCATTGTTTTGAATATGGCAGAGAACATTCAGAGGAACTTAATAAGTATTGCCAACATATTAATTATTATAAGCGCAGTACAGGTCTTAAATCTAATTTGAGCACTATTCCATATATTGTCAAAAGTCGCTTATCCAAGGAGTTAGAAAGCCGTTTATTGACAGACTCCTATCCTATTCTATGTGAAGGAATGCATACTTGTGGTATTATTGAGTCTAATAAATTTACAAACAGAAAAATAATATATAGAGCTGCAAATATAGAACACGATTATTATACGGCATTGTATAAAGCAGAAAATAGTATTATTAAAAGAGCTTATTACTTTATTGAAGCTAATAAACTTAAAAAATGGGAGCATAAATTATCAAATGTAGACCTTATACTTACTTTAAGTATTAATGATGAGAGGTATTATAAAAACCTATTTCCTAAAAAAGATGTAATTAATACATTTCCTTTTTTCAATAATGATATTAATATAAAACCTAATTTTAAGACTAAGGATAAATATATTCTATTTCATGCCAAATTGAGTGTACAAGAGAATATTGATGCTGCATTGTATATTATTAAAACCATTGCACCAAAAATTGATGCCAGATTTATTATTGCAGGATTAGAACCTGACGCTTCTATAATTTCTGCAGCAAATAGTGTTGAAAACATTGAGATAAAGGCCAATTTATCGGAGAGCAATATGCAGAGTTTACTTAATAATGCGCATATAAATATACTAACCACTAAACAATCAACTGGCCTTAAACTAAAGTTAATAAATAGCTTATATCAAAGTAAGTATATTATTGCCAATAACGAAATGCTAAGTGGTAGCGGATTGGATAAGCTTGTGGAAATAGCAAATACTAGTTCCGAAATAATAAGTAAAAGCAATGAATTATTGGAGAAATCCTTTACTGAAATCGATTATGAAAAAAGGATGAAAATGATTCCTAAAGAATACAATAACAAAAAGAGAATTGAAGAAGTTATTAAACTAATATATAATAAGCATGAGTAACTTACAAATAGGATTAGAGAATATTTTAGAGTCTAAAGTTGAAATAAAAGACTGTGCTATAACCTATGGCTCAGGTAATTTAAATGTATATGCGACTCCTGCAATGATAAGCCAGATGGAAAAAGCTGCTTTTGAATTAGCTCAAGAATTTATGGAATTTGGCGATACTACTGTTGGTGTAGCAATTGATATTAAACATCTAAAAGCAAGTCCAGTTGGTGTACCTGTAAATACTGTTGCTCGCCTAATTGAGTTTAATGACAAAAAACTTAGCTTTGAGGTTGAAGCTTACGATATTAATGGATTAATTGGCTCTGGAATACATAAGAGATATATAGTAAACGAGATAGAGTTTATGGGAAACTTATAGCAGATATATAGAATATTATCTTCTAATATATTTTAGAAAAAAGCAATGTCAAAAATCATTACTTTTGCGCTCAATTTAGCATCTTATATATGCTTATAAATTATAAATAAAAAACTATGCTTGCATTATTTTGGAAAGAGATTTCAAGTTTTTTTTCGTCAATAATAGGCTATATCGTAATTATTATTTTTCTTTTAATTACTAGTTTATTTCTATGGGTTTTCCCTATTGATTCAAATATTCTAAATTACGGTTACGCACAACTTAATGGATTATTCTTAATAGCTCCATATGTGTTTCTATTTCTAGTTCCTGCAATTAGTATGCGATCATTTGCCGATGAAAACAAAAGTGGAACAATAGAGCTTTTATTAACCAAACCCATTAGCGATTTACAAATAGTTCTTGCTAAATTTGGAGCAGCATTTGTTCTTTTGCTAATTGCTATTCTTCCAACTTTGGTTTATTATTTCTCCATATATCAACTTGGCTACCCTGCTGGCAACATTGATAGTGGCGGAGTATTAGGGAGTTATATTGGGCTTCTATTATTAGGCAGTGCTTTTATATCAATAGGTATATTTGCATCCTCTATTACTTCCAATCAGATAGTATCGTTTATAGTAGCTGTTGTACTTAGTGGCTTTTTATTTATTGGTTTTGAGTTTATTTACAATCTTGCTTTATTTGGCGATGCTGGTTTACTTATTAAAACCCTTGGTATATACGATCATTATTCTAGCATTAGCCGTGGAGTACTCGATACCCGTGACCTAATATATTTTTTAAGCTTAATAAGCTTGTTCTTATTTTTAACGCGCTTTTCACTTCAAAGCAGAAAATGGTAAAACTATGATAACAAGCAAGAACATAAAAATGCAAAATATGGTTCAATTATTATCATTAATAGTTGCCATTATCGGAATAAATATTATTGCTCAATTCTATTTTGGGCGTTATGACTTAACTACTGAGAAAAGATACTCAGTATCAGAAACTACAAAAGGAATAATAGAGAATATAGATGATATTGTTTATGTTAAAGTATACCTTGATGGAGATTTACCAGCTAATTTTAAGAAATTAAAAAACAGTACTCGTGAGCTACTTGACGATCTTAGAGCTTATAATAGCAATATAATGTACGAGTTTATTAACCCATCGGAAGATGAGAATAAAGAAAATAGACAGAAGCTATATAAAGAGTTGGTTGATAATGGACTAGCTTATTATAATATTCCAGTAGAAAACAAAGATGGCTTTGCTCAAAAAACTGTATTTCCTAGTGCCTTGATTACTTATAGGGACAAAAGCATAGCTTTAAACTTACTTACTAGCAACCGAAAAGTACCTGTAGATTCTGAAATTGATAATTCAATTCAGACTCTGGAATTAAAAATGATTAATACTCTTGGCAAACTTACCAAAAGAAGAATTCCATCAGTAGTATTTACCATTGACCATGGCGAACTTAATAACTACGAAACTGCAGATATCGCTTATGAGTTATCTAAGATATATGAAGTTGGGCAAATAAAAATAGGGAAACAACTTACCTCGCTAATGCGTAGAGTTAAGGTTGATTCTGTTACTTCCAAGATGATTCCCAATTTTGATCTATTGATCATTGCTAAGCCAACAATAGCTTTCGATATGAAAGATTTATTTCTTATAGATCAATATATAATGCATGGTGGCAAAATAGTGTGGGCTGTTGATGCTGTAGAAGCTAATATGGATAGTTTGCGTTATTCAACATCAACTATTGGTATGCCTATAGACTTAGGTCTTGCAGAAATGTTTTTCAAATATGGACTTAGGTTAAATTCTAATTTAGTACTTAATAGAAATGCCCTAGCAATTGGTACTGCAGAAGGTGAACTACGTACATGGGATTTCTTTCCTCATGCATTGCCTGTTAAAGGAAGTATAATTACTAACAATCTTTCTGCTGTTAAAACCCATTTTGTTAGCAGTATTGATACTGTAGGCTCATCGAGTATTCAAAAGACGGTATTGTTACAAACTGACCGTAACTCAAGATTAATGCCTGCTCCTGCCCTAATTGACCTAGTAGACATAATATATAGAGAGCCAAATATTTCTTTATATCATAAACCTCAACAGCCAATTGCTGTTTTACTAGAAGGTGAATTTAGCTCTGTTTTTGAGAATAGAATGATTGATAAAAGAATTTTGGATCAGAAGAAAATGCTAGATATTGAATATATGAGTGTAACTACATCACAATTAGTTATTTCTGATGGAGATGTAATAAGAAATCAATTAATGGCCAGCGCGCAAGGAAAATCACCTTATCCTCTTGGATATGATAGATATTCAAAACGAATGTTTGATAATAAAAAATTCTTGCTTAATTCCATCAATTATATGCTTGGAGATAAGGCTTTGATAAAACTCAGAAATAAGCAATATAAAATACGATTATTAAATAAGGATAAAGTTGCTAACGAAAAACTTAAATGGCAACTTACCAATACTATAGTTCCCATAGGACTAATCATTATTATGGGGATAATAATAAGTATAATTAGGCGTAGAAAGTATGCTAATGAAAAATAAGAATCATTAAAATAATATTTTTCTCAATACAGAAAAAATGAATAAAAAAACCATCTATATTTTAATATTTAGTCTTATTGCTATTACTATCGCAATTATTAGTATTAATAACAAAAAGAGCGGCACTATAAGTAATGATTTCATTCTTTACGACACATCCAATGTTGTGCAAATATTTATGGTAAATAAGCAAAATCAACAAGTTAGTCTTGATAAAAAAAATAATATCTGGTATGTTGACGACAACAATACTGCTGTTGGCGAAAATGTGGATATACTTCTTAAAACACTTATGTATATCGAAATAAAGAATCCTGTTTCGATTGCAGCTCGTAGTAGTTATATCAGTAAGATGGCAACAAACTCTACTAAAGTAGAAATTTATGAGAATTCACCTTTATTCACTCTGCTTGGAATAGATTTTTTTAAAAGCAATCGTAAAACAAAGGTTTTTTATGTAGGACCTCCTACTCGAAATTATAAAGGCACAGTTATGAAAATGGAAGACTCTGACGATTTATACGTTACTTACTTACCAGGTTTTAATGGATATCTATCAGAAAGATTTTCGGCAAACTACGGCGATTGGCTAAACCATAATGTGTTTGAGCTTCCCATAAAATCAATCATTAATCTAAGTGTAGAATACCATAATCAGCCTGAACAATCGTATACAATTAATAGTATTGGAAACAGAAATTATGATTTAACTGCCATAAGTAATAATCAAAAAGCATTGAAATATGATACTATAAGAGTATTGGAAGAATTGGCTGCTTTTAGAAATATTAATTTCGAAACTCTGTTGGATGATATACCACAACATAGATTTGATTCTTTAAAAACAAGTACTCCGTATATTACCATATCAGTTACTAATGTTGCACAGCAAACAAAAACAGTTAAACTATATAGAAGGCCCAATTATACAAATAAGCCCGATTTTAATGGTGATATTATATCCTATGATGTAGATAGAATGTACGCCCTTATTGATGGATTTGATTATATTGTTACTGCTCAATACTTTGTTTTTGATAATATCTCTCGTCCATTGGATTATCTGCTTGGCAACAATATTTATGGCGAACGAAGCTTAGAATTATTGCAGTAGTTTTCTTACTTAAAAAATATAACAAAATAAAAAAGAGCAAGTAAAAACTTGCTCTTTTTTATTTTAAAATTGTACTTATTTTAAAATTTGTAATTAGCTATCAGCCTTCAATTCCTCTCTAAGCCCCAAATTACCAGTCTCTTCAGAGTATCCATAAAGGAAATCCAGTTTCTTAGTATAAATATTTTTAATATGCTTACGCTTAAGTTTTAGTGTTGGTGATAATTCACCTGTTTCAGGAGCCCACTCACGACATGTTAGTGCCCATTTTCTTATCTGACGCTCATGACCTAAGTTCTCATTAATCTTATCAACCTCTATCTGAAAGCGTTTAATTACTCTCTCATCATGTATTAGTTCAACATTATCGCGAAAGTGAAGTTTCTTATTGGCAGCCCAACTATGAAGGAATTCAAAAGCAGGGCTTATTATTGCCGCTGTAAACTTTTCTCCTTCTCCAACTACTAATATCTGCTCAATAAATTGAGATTCCTTTGCTCTGTTCTCTAATATTTGAGGTGCTACATACTTTCCTGTGGAGAGCTTAAAAATTTCTTTCTTACGGTCAGTAATTTTAAGGAAATTATCAGAATCTACCTCACCTATATCTCCAGTATGTAACCATCCTTCAGTATCAATTACTTCTTTGGTTTTTTCCTCATCTTTATAATAACCCATCATCTGACTAGGGCCTTTCATGCATATTTCACCATCTTCAGCAATCTTAACTTCAACATTTGCAAGTATTGGGCCTACAGTGCCAAAACGGACACCATTCTGAAGTTCATGATTTACAGATATTACAGGTGAAGTTTCTGTCATTCCATAACCTTCCATTACGGGTATTCCTGCTGCATTAAAAGAACGAGCCAAGCGCTCTTGCAAAGCTGCTCCACG
>JAOZSY010000311.1 GCA_029939445.1 Bacteroidales bacterium | reverse complement strand
CAATATTCGCTCATTTACCATTTTATAGATTATATCTCTACCGCCTGCCTTTCCTAGCTCATCCTGCTCATCAATAATCCCTAACTCTTCTTCTTCTTTTCTTGTTAATGTGGGAATTAATTCCAAATCTTCCATGCCATCAATATCATCTCCAATACCTCTCAATCCCAAATTATTTTCATCAGCAAAAGAGTAATATGAGCTGTTGGGGGTTATAATTACATGGTCGAGAACATTTATTTTAAACTCCGATAATTGGCTTTTCAATTCCTTGGTTAACTGTATATCTTGTGAGCTTGGGTCAGCATCTCCTCCTGGATGATTATGTGATAAAATAACAGAACTGGCAAGGCTCTTTATTGCCGCAGCAAGTATTATTTTATTATCTACAATTGTTGAAGTATGCCCACCTTTTGAGTGCATATAATAGCCAATTACTCTGTTTCTTCGATTAAGAAAAAGCACATTAAATCTCTCCTGTAACTCTAATTCACCATCTTTATAAAGTGTTTGCATAAAGGCTGCTACAGTCTCAGAGCTTGTAACTTTAGTATTGATTTCTTTGGCTGTTTTAGTGTTAAATTTCAGCTCAATTTCAGGCACTCTTAAAATATCTTTTTCCACAGCTCCAAAAGAAATTTCTCCTTGTTGTATATCTTTAATTCCCATATTATAATTTCATTAATTGAAGTTTTAGTTTGATTGCTTTTGCCTTTAAACTCAATGCTTTTGCTCTAGAATTTTTCCTTAGTGGAACTTTTAGCTTGCTTTTGCTTTCTCTTTTTATTCGTGTTTTGGTTGATTTAGCTTGCAAATCAAATTCCATAAGTGCATAATCACTATCGCCCTCATCAATGATAAATGGCATAGTTAGAAAAATTGATTTTGCAGATTTAGTAGTCTTCAGTAAAACTGGTTTTGTGCTAGGATTTTCAGCATCCCATGTAAACTGAAATTGCTCAATTCCTTGCTCTGCCATTGCAGTAAGTAATTTTACTAATACGGCAGGTTTTAAGTAAATAGTTTGAGGATTGGCTTTTAGTTTTATCACAAAACGACTTGGCTCACTAAAGAAAGTAGATAGCTTTTCAATAGCCTTAACATGGCTCAAAAATGGCAATAAATCAAAGCTTATGGATTGCTGTTTATATTTCGGAATTACTCTTTTGTAATCAGGGAATGTTCCAAAGATTATTTCATATTTATTTTTATAAAGTTGAGTGTTTTCGCCTGTTTTTTTGAGATTAGTTTTTGGGTCAATAGTAATTGTTTTACCACTTAACTTATAAGGCAATACTACCAAATTAAAGGCATCAGTAGCAACCAATTCTTTGCCTTTGGAATTAAGATAAACACCCTCCATAACTCGCCTTAATTTGTCTTTGGCAACAATTCTTGAAAGAGATTTTACAATATCATCAAAGCTGCTGTTTAAAGGTTTGATATTGGCTAGCATAGGTTCAGGACTAATTAAATTGCTCTTTGAAACCAAATTATCGACATTCAGTAAATTATGGCGACTAAACCTTTTCAGAGGAAGCTTATGCTTTGAAAACTCCAATACCAGTTTGTTTAATAATTCTGAATTATCCTTAGTGGTAGAAAAACCCATTTCTTCCAATACAAAATCTAGTAGCTCCAAGTCATGTTTTCCAGAGCTACTTATTTGATTTCGTTTCTTAAAAAACGCCTCGTATATTTTCTTAAAATCTTTCATTACCTCTAAACTAAAATTTACTATTGATTTTTCTTAAACATATATCTCAAAAAAAAAAGCTTCCGATACCGAGTAGTAGAGTAATACCACCAACTTTACCAGTAGTTTTAAGAGTTTCTTTATGGCGAGAAGTAAAATCACCTAAACGATTCAGCCAACCACGTAAGAACTTCGATTGTCGTGGGTCTCGTTTAACCAAATTCCTAAAAGTTTGCTCCCTTGAAGCAATTGCCTGAGCCATTAGTTTGTTTTCTGGAATAGAGTTAGTGTATCTAATTGTTTGTGGACCAACGCCACCATCAACGCTAATATCTGTTTTGCCAAACTTATCTCTTAACATTCGTTGCCATTCTTTTATGCCATAGCTTCCACTTCCCCAAAACCATGAAGTGATTGCTTCCGCAACTGCTTGAGATTTAATCTGATTATTTGCGGTGGCTTTATTCCAAAAATGACGAATAAATTTCATTGCATCTTCTTGAGATAAGTTTCTGAAATTATCCAAAGAGGGAGATTTACCCAATAATCTTCGACTTAAAGCATTAAAGGTGCTTCGGGTTATTCCCTTATTGGTATGTCCGCCTCTGTCCATTTTGTCATTAACCTCACCACCTTCCCATCGGAGTATAAAGGGTGTAAATTTTCTGTAGTCTGCCATAGTTTTATGATTAATATTTCTGCTATTTAGTTATCTGTATTATTCTGGAATATGAGATTTTAGAGTTTGGATTTTTGCTATAAATAACCTGTTCCAACTGTCGTTTTGAGAAAATCCACAACCAAGGTCGTTTTCTTTTCCCCTTATAAAACACTTGAATAATACTATCACAAGAATTGATATTAAAATTAATGGAATCATTAATTATTTGCCCTTTTACTTCGTAATATTCATCCTTATAATCAAAGTTATGAACCTTTATACTATCCTCTATAATGCTGTCTTTAAGATTGGAAGATATAGCAAGCTCATGTTCCATAATGGTTTCTGAAAACTGTGTTGCCATTCTGCTTTTAATCCTAAGATTCTTCAGCTCTTCTAATATATTGGGGTAAATATTCTCAATCTCAGTATTACGAAACTGCAAAACATCCACCTTAGTAGCTAGTTTGCCA
>JAOZSY010000092.1 GCA_029939445.1 Bacteroidales bacterium | reverse complement strand
ATTGCAATAGTCTTTACATATAACTTTCTATTGGTTCACAGTTACAACTTAAGTTTCTATCACCATAGCCATCGTCAATTTTTGAAACCATTGGCCAGTATTTATCAATTTTTACATGGTAAGTTGGGAAAGCTGCAGCTTCTCTACTGTATGGGCGTGTCCACTCTTCTATAGTTACAACTTCCATTGTATGAGGTGCATTGGTAATAATATTATTACCTTTTTCTGCTTTATTTTCTTCAACTTCACGTATTTCAGCTCTAATAAGACTCATTGCTTCAATAAATCTATTGATTTCGTATAGAGGCTCACTTTCAGTAGGCTCAACCATCAGTGTGCCGTGTACTGGGAATGCTACTGTTGGAGCATGAAAACCATAATCCATAAGACGTTTTGCAATATCTCCCACAGGAATTCCTGCCGACATCATAAATTCGTTGCAATCAATAATTAGCTCATGGCCTACATGACCATTTTTTCCAGAGTATAAAATTTTATAGTCTTTAGAAAGCTTAGCTTTCATATAGTTTGCATTAAGAATAGCTATTGAAGTAGCTTCCTTTAAACCATCAACGCCCATCATTTTAATATACCCATAAGATATTGGTAATACCAAAGCGCTTCCAAAAGGAGCTCCCGAAACTGCTCCAATAGCTTGCTCGCCACCAGTTTTTACAATAGGGTGAGTTGGTAAGAATGGAGTTAGGTGTTTTGCTACACCAATAGGTCCAACTCCAGGGCCACCGCCACCATGTGGTATCGCGAAAGTTTTGTGTAGGTTAAGGTGACAAACATCAGCGCCCATAAATCCAGGATTTGTATATCCTACCTGAGCATTCATATTAGCACCATCCATATATACTTGTGCTCCATGGCTATGCATTAAATCAATTATTTCAATAATAGCTTCTTCAAATACTCCATGAGTAGATGGGTAGGTAATCATTAAAGCACCAAGCTTATCACTATGTGTTTCTGCTTGTAATTTTAGATCTTCTAAATCAACCTCGCCATTAGCTGTAGACTTTACTACTATAATATCCATGCCTGCCATTACTGCTGAGGCAGGGTTTGTGCCATGTGCCGAAGCTGGAATTAAACAGATATTTCTATGGCCTTCGCCTCTGCTTTTGTGATATGCCATAATAACGCTTAGTCCAGCATATTCGCCAGCTGCACCAGAGTTTGCTTGTAAAGAAACATCATCAAAACCAGTTATAATAGATAAATCTTTGCGCAAATCATCAATCATTTCGAAAAAACCTAAGGCTTGCTCACGAGGAACAAATGGGTGAATATTGCCAAACTCAGGCCACGAAATAGGAATCATTTCTGTTGCAGCATTAAGTTTCATAGTGCACGATCCTAATGGAATCATTCCTCTGTTTAATGCAAAATCTTTGATTTCTAATCGTTTAATATAACGCATCATTTCTGTTTCAGAATGATAAGTGTTAAATACCGATTGTTGTAAATACTCTGTTCTACGTATAAACATATTGTCAAATGAAGTTGCATTTGTAGAATATGTTTTTCCTTCTTTAGAAAACTCTTTTCCTGCTACTTCGGCAAGTATGCAAATAATCTTATTTAGGTCATCGTTTGTTTTTGCTTCGTCAATGCTTATTCCAATATGATTCTCGTCAAAGTAACGAAAATTTATTTCATTAGCTTTTGTAAGTTCTTGAATTTCATGAATATCTACATTCTCAGGAATTTGAATATATAGAGTATCAAAGAAGCTTCCATTTAGCTGCTTATAACCCAATTGATCCAACTCAAAAGCAACATAATTTGCCATATCGTGAATATCTTGAGCTATTTCTTTAAGTCCTTTTGGGCCATGATATACAGCATACATTCCTGCCATTGTTGCCAATAAAGCTTGGGCAGTACAAATATTTGATGTTGCTTTCTCGCGCTTAATATGTTGTTCTCTAGTTTGTAAGGCCATACGTAAAGCACGCTTGCCTTGAGCATCTTTTGATATTCCTATTATTCTACCAGGAATGGTTCTTTTATATTTTTCGGAAGTGGCAAAGTATGCAGCATGCGGGCCACCAAATCCCATTGGCACTCCAAAACGTTGAGTGCTACCAAAGGCTACGTCTGCTCCCCATTCTGCTGGAGGAGTTAGTAGTGTTAAACTCATAATATCTGCTGCTACCGTAACTAAAGCTCCAATTTCGTGAGCTTTTTCTACAGTAGTTTTATAATCTTCAACTCCTCCTTTTTCATTAGGGTATTGAAGCATATAGCCAAATACTTTGTCGTTAAATTCGAAATTAGTATAATCAGCAATTATTAGTTCAATTCCTAAAGGTAATGCACGAGTTTTTAGTAACTCAAGAGTTTGAGGGAAAATATTCTTGTCAGCATAAAAAGTGTTTACTCCTGCTTTTACTTGCTTTCGTGAGCGAGAATGTAATGCCAAAAGCATAGCCTCGGCACCTGCCTGAGATTCGTCAAGTAATGAAGAATTTGCTAATTCAAATCCTGTAAGGTCAGTTATTACAGTTTGATAATTAAGTAAAGCTTCTAATCTTCCTTGTGAAATTTCTGCTTGATACGGTGTGTATGAAGTATACCATCCTGGATTCTCAAGAATGTTCTTTTGAATTACGGCAGGAAGTAGTGTTTCGTAATACCCTAAACCAATATATGAACTAAAAATCTTGTTTTTAGATGCGATTGCTTTAATCTTATTCATAAACGCAAATTCAGAAATACCTTCTTCTAATTCTAACTCACTTGTTAGTCTAATATTTGCGGGAATAGTTTGTTCTATAAGTGTGTCTAATGAATCAACGCCAATTGCTTCAAGCATTTCTGCATGTTGCTCAAGGCGGATACCATTATGGCGGCTTGTAAAGTTATTCTTAATCATAATGTAACTTCTTAGAGTTTTTATAAATAATTAGTAACTAATAATAAGTACGTATGTTACCGTAATTGTAATTTCGCCAAAGGTATGTATTTCTATAATTATAATTAACCATTTTGATATTAAAAAGGCACATTATTTTATGATTTTTGGCAGATTTTGAGTTTTGTAAAATTTTAAACATCCAAATAGTTATAAAAAATTAAAAGTCTAAACAAAAAAAATTCTTATATTCGCAGTATAATTAAACTTAGGAAACATTAATAAAACACAACTGATATGTTATAAGATATGAATCTGCAAATATTATAATTCTTAATATTTTTATGATAAATCTTTGCCCTAAGCACACCTAAAAATATAGAGAATTATATTTAGGGCAATCAAATATTTCTATTAAGCTTACATAATACTAATGCCCCGGGAATGTTTACTGTAGGAATAGAAGAAAAGAACACTTTAGTAATTAAAAAAGTAAAACCACTTTTATACTCAAATCCTGCTACCGATAACTTCAATCTCCGCTTTGAGCAAAGCCCGAATGAAGATTATGAGCTCAGTATTTATTCTAGCTCAGGTGCATTAGTTAAGCAACAACAACTCACTGCCTTTGGTAATGATTATAGAGTTGATATACAGGAATTGAAAATAGGAGTTTATTTTGTTCGATTGGAGAGTGATGGAGAGATTGTATTTAGTGGTAAATTTGTTAAAGAATAATTAATTATGAGAAAGATTTATTTAGTTATTATTGCCGTATTATTTACGTTATTTGCTAATACACAGGATATTGCTCGTAATAATATATATCTTGAACTAGGAGGCCCTGCATATTTGTATTCTGTAAACTACGAACACCTATTGAGTAGTAATAAGGATCTTAATTTTCCGATACGTATTGGTATTTTTTATAATTTTACTAGATACTCTGCTAATACACTTTATTATATACCATTTAGCATATCGATAATAAAAAAAATGAATGGCGATTATAAAATGTATTTTGAGCTAAAAGCATTAACAACTTTAGCATTTTATAGAAAATTCAGGTCGTTAGGTGCTGCACATGGTGGCTATCATTATATTACCCATCAATTCATCCCTGGTTTAAGTTTCGGTATAAGAAGGCAAGCACCAAATGGAGGGTTTTATTATCATATAAATATGCAAATATCATACGATAAAGAAGCATCAGATAATATAATTATGTGGCCAGCTTTAGGTATTGGAAATACTTTTTAAAATATGTTTTTTGTAAAGAATAAGACTACCCAAAACAAAAAATCCCCAATAATTCAGTTATTGGGGATTTTACTTTATTTCAAGAAAAGATATTAAAAAGAAAGAATAGTTTTCTTAATAATCTCGATTGCTTTCATTAACTCATCCTCAGGAATTACAAGAGGTGGAGCAAAGCGAATAATATGATCGTGAGTAGGCTTAGCAAGAAGTCCGTTGTCTTTCATTGCAATACAAACGTCCATTGCAGTTTTGCCATTTGTAGGCTTTATAACAACAGCATTTAACAAACCTTTACCACGTACAAGTTCAATCATTGGAGAGTCAATCTTCTCAATCTCTGCACGGAATATTTTTCCTAAATGCTCAGCTTTTTCAGCAAGATTTTCGTCAACAACTACTTGTAACGCTTCCATTGCTACTGCACCGGCAAGAGGAAATCCACCAAAAGTAGATCCGTGCTCACCTGGTTTAATTGTAAGCATAATATCGTCATCAGCAAGAACTGCAGATACTGGAATAACTCCACCAGAAAGTGCTTTTCCTAAAATTAGAACATCAGGGCGAACGCCTTCATGATCTACAGCTAACATTTTACCTGTACGTGCAATTCCTGTTTGTACCTCATCAGCTACAAATAGTACATTCGCTGCTTTACATAAATCATAAGCACCTTTTAAATATCCTTCGTCTGGCACAAATACTCCAGCTTCTCCTTGAATCGGCTCTACTAGGAATCCTGCTACATTCGGATCTTTAAGCTCTTTTTCTAAAGCTGATAAATCATTATAAGGAATAGTAATAAAACCAGGAGTATATGGTCCAAAGTCGTTACGAGCTTCAGGGTCTGTAGACATAGAGATTATTGTAATAGTACGACCATGAAAATTTTCTGCAGCAACAATTATCTTAGCCTCATTCTGAGGAATACCTTTTACCTTATAACCCCACTTACGGATTAATTTAATAGCAGTTTCGTCAGCCTCTGCACCAGTGTTCATTGGCAATACCTTGTCGTATCCAAAAAACTCAGTGATATATTTTTCGTATTGTCCTAATACATTATTATAAAATGCTCTTGAAGTAAGAGTTAATTTTTGTGCTTGGTCAGTTAATGCCTTCACAATTCTAGGATTACAATGTCCTTGGTTTACTGCTGAATAAGCCGAAAGGAAATCGAAATATTCTTTACCTTCAGTATCCCATACCTTATGTCCTTCACCTCTTTCTAAAACTACTTCTAGTGGGTGGTAATTATGTGCGCCGTACTTGTCTTCTAAAGCTATTGCTTCTTTTGATGAAATTTTGTTAATCATAACTATATATTTATTTGAATTATTATTGTTATTACAACTAAGTGGGGCAAATGTAGATTTTTTTTTATTATGATTATATGATTTTCTGTTAAAAATTAATACAAATTAATACGATTTTTTGTCAATAAAAAAAGTCGTATTATTTATTAAATACGACTTAAAATATTGTAATGGTTTTGTGTTTTTATGCTAGTATAGGATTATAACCCATAAGCTGCTCTTCTTGTGAAGTAATCTCAAGAGGTGTAAAATCTATTTGAGTAATTATATGTTTTAATGATTTGCTAGCAGAAAGTTTCACAAATTCATTATCATCATGTTTTTCTATATATTGTAAAGCAGTAAATGCTTCGCCAGAATTGAACCTCCCTAAGATTAAACAGATAGTACTGCGTATATCATCATCATTTGTTTGTAATGCTTGTATTAGTTTCGAAAGGTTTTGCTCTTTCTCCCATCTTTTTACCTTTGCAATAGAAATATTCATATAAGTTTAGTTAATGTAAAGCAAAATTAGTAAAAAATAGTATGCGAAGCAAATACGCAAATTACTTGTTTTATCAGGTATTTAATACAGGTGCAAGTTTGTTTGCCTTTTTGTGTCCTATTAAATAGTATTTTTGAAACGATTATGAGAGGGTCAATTTGAAATTGTAATAAATTTATGACTGAAGAGCAATTTATAAATGGGTTAAATAATCTTGGAGGTGTTAATAATAGACAAGGAGAGATTGTTTTCAAGTTTATAGTGGATACATATCAAAGTATAATTTATAATACTTGCATTGGTATTATTGGCGATGCCGATGATGCAAAAGATATTGCTCAGGATGTATTTATTCAGTTATATAAGTCCGCAAATAGCTTTCGTGGTGATAGTAAAGTTTCCACATGGCTTTATCGAATTGCCGTAAATAAGAGCCTGAATCATATACGGAATAATAAAAAACATAAAAAGGCATTGAGTATACAGAGGTTTTTCTCAGGAGATGATACGCGGGAGTTTATAATAAAGGATAAAGCTAAAAGTAATCCTGAAGAAATTTCGGTGCAGCAAGAGCATAAACAGGCTTTGCACTTTGCACTTAATAAACTTGCTGATAATCAAAAGACAGCTTTTGTGCTGAAGAATTATGATGACCTTTCGTATAAAGAAATAGCAGAAATAATGGAAACAACCCTTAGTTCGGTAGAATCCCTTATTCATAGAGCAAAGAAAAATCTTCAGAAAAGTCTTTCCTATTACTATAAAAACAATATGTAGTATTGATTTTATAGTACCTTTATATCCTTAAATTTTAGATCTAATGCGTAGTTTATTGCTTATCATTATATTTATAAATCTTACTCTTGACTTTCTTGCTCAAGATGTTTTTTATAAAAAGATAATTCTTATGGGTAGTCGTTTCGATATTACAGTAGTTGATACTGATAGTACATCGGCATTTAAGAATATTGATATAGCAGTAACTGAGATTCAGCGAATAGAAAAGCTCATATCTTCATGGGATAAAAATTCTCAAACCAGTAGAATAAATATGAATGCAGGAGTCGCTCCTGTTGAAGTAAGTACAGAGCTATTTGAATTAATACAGCGATCCATTGCTATTTCTAATATTACTGATGGTGCTTTTGATATCACCTATGCTTCAATGGATAAGGTTTGGCATTTTGACGGCAGTATGAAACAAATGCCCAATGAAGTTGATATTGAGAATTCGGTTGCTAGGGTGGGCTTTGGAAATATAATTCTTGATAAGGGAAAAAGCACGGTTTTTCTAAAAAAGAAAAAAATGAGAATAGGCTTTGGAGCAATTGGCAAAGGCTATGCTGCTGATAGGGCTAAAGAATTATTGATTAGTAAAGGCGTTGTTGCAGGAATTATTAACGCTTCTGGCGATATGAATACTTGGGGAAAGAATGCCAATGGTGAAGATTGGACTATTGCAATTACAAACCCTATGAATAAGAATAGAGCTTTTGCTATAGTACCAATTTCCAATAGAGCTGTAGTAACATCGGGCGATTACGAAAAGTTTGTAAGCTTTAATGGGAAAAGGTATTCTCATATAATAAATCCCAAAACAGGCTATCCCGCATCGGGAATTATTAGCGTGAGTGTATTTGCTTCCAGTGCAGAGTTAGCCGATGCGCTGGCAACTTCCATATTTGTAATGGGAGTAGAAATAGGTATTGATAGGGTAAATCAGTTACCTAATATAGATTGCATTATTATTGATGAAAAAGGTAGTATTTTTACATCTGAAAACATCCATATAAATGAAAAATAAATTATTTCTTATATTTTTCGGTTTATTATTCTCTATTACTTCTTGTAAAGTGGTAGAAAATAATGAGAAAATTGATCTTAATGATCCAGATATGGTTCTTAATGATAGGAAGGCAAATAATTTTTCTACAAAATTCCATAATTATAGAGAGGGAAGTTCAGGAGCTAAAGGAGTAAAGTCAGTAGGGGGCTGCGGTTGCAATTAGTATGAAAATTATCATAGTCATATTATTACTGCTCAGCTACAATTCTATAATAGCGCAAGCTCAAAAGGTAGAAAGTGATAGTAGCTCTTCTTCTGCCACAGATACAATCTTTAAACTTAGAGTGCTCGATAATGCAGAAATAGATATTCTCTCAAGTTTTTATAAACAGCAAGGAGCAAATGCCGCTGTAAGTGGAGGAATTGGAACAGAGGAGCTAACAAATTTTGCTACTAGTATAAGCGTTGCAATTCCGTTAACCGATGATGATATTTTATCTATAGATGCCACTATTTCGGCATATAGCTCTGCTTCATCAAGTAATTTAAATCCATTTTCTAGCGCATCAGATGACAGCAATGACGGCGGTGGTAAGAAACGTATTTCTTCTGGCGCTTCATCAGGAGGAGATCCCGGCGATGATAATAAAGTTATAGCAAATTCGCCATGGGTAGCATCTTCTTCCGATGCTAAAGATGATATTTGGTTTGGAGGAAATATTGCCTATAGTCATTATTCTGACGATAGAAATAATATATACTCAGTAGGTTTTAGTGCAGCTAAGGAATATGATTATAGTTCTTTGGGAATATCCTTGGGCTATACTAGGTTTCTTAATTCAAAAAATACTGAATTAGCCTTTAAAGGAAATGTATTTTTTGATAAATGGAACCCTCAATATCCTGCAGAGTTGAATCATTATGCTGATCTTAATGGAGATTTGGATGAAGGATTTTTTGAATATGCCGTTATTCTAGACAAAAATGGTAATCCAATAGATAAAGATGGTCCTAAGGTATGGTCGCCAAATACTGCAGCCATTGATGATGAACGTAGAAATACCGTAGCTCTTTCCATGAGTTTAGCTCAGATTTTGAGTAAAAGAGCTCAGGTTTCCTTCTTTGTGGAACCGACTTATCAATTCGGATGGCTGGCAAATCCCATGCAAAGAGTATATTTTGACGATAAGAGTAATTATTTTATTGGAAATCCATCAAGTGTTTATGTTTATAATTATACACAGAATACAGATGTATATCATTTGGCCGACGATATAGAGAGATTGCCATCTAGCAGAATGAAATTCCCTCTTGGTGCTAGGTTTAGTTACTACCTTAATAAGAGATTTATACTTAAACTATACTATAGATATTATTTTGATGATTGGGGAATAAATTCAAATACGGTAAAGATTGAATTGCCAATAAAGTTGAATCATAGCTGGACCCTGTATCCTAGCTATAGATTTTATAATCAATCGGCGGCAACGTATTTTGCTCCTTATAATAAGCACTTATCAACAGATTCGTATTATACTTCAGATTATGATTTGTCACAATTTAGTTCTAATCAATATGGCTTGGGAGTAAAGTATAAGGATGGGTTTGCAAAACTACATTTGTGGAAAATTGCCTTTAAGAGCCTAAGCCTGGATTATAATTATTATAGGCGAAATATTGAATTTGATGCTCATGTTGTTTCACTAGGAATTACATTAGTTATAAAGTAAAACAATTATAAATTATTCGCTCTTGTCTATTTGCTAAGTGAAGTAAATAGAATGCTAATATTTTTTTATTTCGGTTTTTTATCAAGAAAAAAATGAAAGTGAAAGGGTATTGGCGATGGAATGATTAGAATTAT
>JAOZSY010000091.1:4304-9579 GCA_029939445.1 Bacteroidales bacterium | reverse complement strand
TGTTGTAAATTATTGAACTCAATATTAGGAATGCTAAAGCTAATTTTGCTAGGTATTTCTCCAAAAAATGTTTCAATAGTTGTAACTGGCAAGTCCATAATATGAACTAATGATGTAATAAGAATAATAGATATAAACGAACCAGGAATTTTTGATGTTATCTTTTTTGAGAATATCGTAATTATTATTGTTACTAAAGTTATTAGTAATGCTGTAATATTAATGCTATTGATATTATCAAAATACATCACCCATTTTCCAATAAAATCTGAAGGAACTTTATCAATGGGAAGTCCTAAAGCATCTTTTATCTGAGTTGAAAAAATAACTAATGCTATTCCACTTGTAAAACCAACAACTAAAGGATGTGGAAAATACTTTAATAATGTGCCTAATTTCAATAGCCCAAATATTATAAGGAAGAAACCTGCCATAATAGTAGAGATCATAAGGCCATCTATTCCAAACTTCTCTACAATACCATAAACGATTACAATAAATGCACCTGTTGGGCCTCCAATTTGAACACGACTTCCTCCTAAAAATGAAATTAAGAAACCTGCAATTACTGCTGTAATAAGTCCTTTTTCAGGTGACACACCTGATGCTACAGCAAAGGCTATAGCTAATGGTAGCGCAACAATTCCTACAACAATCCCTGATAGTACCTCGGTAGATATTTGCTTACTATTTATTCCTCCTTTTAATAATGAGAAAAACTTTGGGTTAAAGATTTCTTTCATCCCGACTTATTTTTAAATTATAAGCGGCAAAAGTAAAAGATTTATATGAGGATTAAGTGTTTATGTCATTATCATAATTACATATTATGCACTCCAAAATACATAACTATAAACAGATATGATTTTCATATTTATTTTCCCTATATGGATTTTCCTATGCTTTAATAGCACCAACTCTTGGTCTTACCTTATTTATTATTTGTAGGTTTTTTGTTGGGATTTATAATTACAAGAAATAGTGCATTTTTTTAACCCACAAAAAAAACACCTACAAATTAATGTAGATGCTTTAGTTTTTTTGAAGAAAAAGATTATTACATCTTATCCATTTCCTCATTATAAGTTTTCTTGAAACGCTCTTTGTCATAAAGAACTTCCATTTTCTTATCATTAGAAATAGTTTTGTCAATACCATTATAGATAGTTTCTTTTTCTACTTCTATAGCGATAAAAGTCTCATAAGATCCATCGTCCTTACTACCAGTTTTTTCGCATATAACTCTTACATCCATTAGTTGTTGCTTTACAACATCTCTAGTCATATTTTCGAATGTTTGGTTAAATTCTGTAGCATCAGCAGCATCCATTTCGTTAACATAACGCTCTGTTACTGATTTTAATGTAGAACTAATTAAAGTAGCCAAACGCTGCTTTGTCATCAATAAAGCTTTCTCTCTTGAGGTAGCCATATCTTTACTATTTCCACTACTTGAAGCTCTAAAAAATTTCTTATCAGAGTATCCATCATTTGCACATGGAATAGTTATTTCATTAAAACCTCCAGTATTTTTATCAACTGATTCTACAGCTTTCTTAGAACTTCCGCAAGAAACCATAATAAATCCCGCTACCATCAAGAAAGCTATAACACTAATTTTACTTGTAATTGTTTTCATAATTTATTTATTTAATTATTAATATATTAATTTCTATTTTATACATTTACCTTGCCAAAAGTAGCTAATTTAAGATTGTCTCTAATAAATCCTCAAAAGAACTATTTTTTATATCTTCAGCTATCTTTATATATGATTTTTCCAATGCAGAATCAAACTCATAATCTGCTCCTTTATATTTATCTGATGAGAAAGTGTAAATTGAAGAACTTTCCTCTTTTTTTCGCACATCAACAGAGTAAGATACATACGCTATTTGTACTTTATTCTTATCACTTTTATTATTTTCATAAGTTTTACAAAGCAAAACCAAGTCTGCATTATTAATTTTATCAACCATTATAAAACCTTTATCTCCTAGCGATTGCGCTATTGCTTCCTTTATATAATGAGTATTATTTGTGCTCTTATTACTTTTAATAAATACTCTTGGCAACTTAAACTTCACTTCCACATTAATGGGATTCACTTGAAAGGCATCATAAATAAATTTCAGCAATTTCTTATCCTCATTACTAACTACAATAATACCTTCTTTCTCCAACTCTACTCTTACAATTGTATTTTTCCTATTATACTTAATATTATCAAGAGTAATTTTCAAGGGAGAAAGCTCAGAGTATAATGTTGTCTCATATGGCATAGTTGTTTTCCTATATGCAATCCTAATGGGCAGCCCTTTCAACAAATCGCCATTACTATTCACAACTCCTATCTCAAGTTCCGATTTAAAATTATTTTCTGGCGATAGTATAATTGTTTGATTATTAGTCTGAAGTTTCAATTCCGATAATATCTTTGTCAGCTGTATTCTGATTTCGGTATCAAGTCTAATATTCTCTTCATTTATTTTATAAAAAACAGGCTCATTCCAATATTTCTTAATTTCCAAAATAGCATTTGTAAGTGTTTTTATTGCCGACTTATACTCCAAACTAGAAATTTTAAGCTGAGCTTGCTCATATAATGAATAAGCTCTTTCGGCAGCGGCCCTCTTACGTTGAGCCTGTATTGTTTTCCATTTGCTCTTCGAAAGTTGATAATAAATCATATACATCTTTGAAGTTTCATATTCTCCAGCAAGAGTATATCCTTCCAAATCTTTCTGCATTTCCATTTGTATATATCTAGAAAAATCTGATTTAAAACCAGAGTTATCTTCAGAAGATGATACAATTGTATTTGATTCTATCTTCACACTTATTTCAGAGGCTAAATCATTTAAAGCCATCTTCTTTGCAGCTTGACTATATGTGTCTGAGTAGTTTGCCTTATTAATTTTTGCAATTCCAATATAATAAGATTGAGAAACAGGCCTTTTTTTAACCCATTCTGGAGCAGCAGCCATTTGATTAGCTTCAAGTTTATCTTCCTTTATGGAGCCACATGATACAATCCCTAATAAGAAAAAGAAAATTATTATATGAAATATCTTCATTATTTAAGTTTTGTAACAATACTATTTGCAATACTATTCCCCGAATAATTATTAAACTCCTCTACAAGTATCGCAGCAGGTTTAAGATCCCTATCCGCAGCTAATAAATTCTGCAGAGCTCTATAACCATTGCCAACATAACCATTTTTATTTGCTGGTGGATATAATTGCTTTTTTATCCCACTATAAGTTGCATAATGCACTTTAGAGTTCAAGCTGCTTTTTATAATATCTGTAGCAATAATTTCGGAAGTGCTTAAGGACACAATTCTATAACTTACAGACATTACCAATGTACGAGTCGAACGGTATTCATAATAATACACATTTGTATATTTTGTTCTAGTTCTTTGCTTTCCTTCGGAATCTTTATATTTCTCTTTATATGATTCCAGCCCTTTTATTTTTTCTTTCTTAAGTGGCGAAACCGATACCGAATAGTTTGTAACATCAATTACTACATTATATTGAGCTCCAGCAATCTCTCCAATTTCAATATCATTTCTACTAAGGCCACTTAATGTCAATTCCTGCTCTTTTATTACTTTATCTATATCCTCTCTATCAACAATTTTAATAAATGGATCATTAATCTTAACAATTGAGTTTATCACTTGCTGCTTAATGCTTTTAGAGTAGCGGCTATACCTATTTTGCTCGTCACTCGACATAGTAATGTATATACGCCCTTTAACTAAAACAAGTTCAAGATGTTCTTTTGTTTGCTTATAATTCCCTACTCTATCAAGTATTACCAAATACGAATTATAAGCATCTCTATATTGTTTCTGAGTTTTGTATTCCTCAGCTTTTCGGTAATAGGGTTCCAAATATGCAATATTTCTTAGTTCGGCAACATCTTTAAAACTCTCATCAAACTTATATACCTCATTAAAACACTTTTCGGCATCATCAAATTCTTCAATCTCTATAAGCTTTAATCCATTATCGTATTTAGTTGTAAGGTATTGATTAAGTACATTCTTATAATTATCCTGAGCGCTATAGGGAATTTCAACTATAACATTAACACCCTTTAGCTTAGTTTGATAAATCACTGCATCCAAATAAGCATAAGTTGCTTTTTCGTATTGCTCTTGAATTGAATATTGGGAAAACTTTTTAAGATAATCATTAAGGACTTTTATTCCTGTACGTTTTAGTCCTATAATAGCAGTAGTATTCTGAGAATTCTTTTGAATAGACTGATAAAAAAGGTCTGCTGCTGCAGTATATTCTCCAGCTTCATCAAGAACTGTAGCCTTTTTGGATAAGCTTTTAGAAGTAACACAACTAAAAGAGATTAGTATTATTAAAGGCAAGAATAGTAATAATTTATTCATAGAAACTGTATTTACTTAGAAATATATTATTGATAACATATCGAAGCGTAAAAATAGATATTTAACTAACACCTTTTTCCTAATAAAACACAAATTACAAAAGCGACTATTCTAGGTATGCAACGTGAATTACTGTTTCGCCAACGGCCTTTAAGCTCTCCTTTGATATTTTATCAATTCCATCTTCTAGAGTATGCCAATGCTCAAAAAAGCCTGAAGTAGTACTTGGTGAGTGATGAATAATATCTATTGTAGGAATAAAAGCATATTTATTGATAAACACATGGTCGTCGAGAACTCCACCACCATCTTCTTTTCTGAAAATATCGCCATAGCCAATACTTGCTGCTGTTTTCCATACTTTTTGTATTATTCCTGGTGCATAATGATTCGAGTAATACTCATAACCAAATGTTGCTCCTTCGGCACCTACCATATCCAATAGTATTCCAAATTGAGCATCGTAGGAACTTACATGAGGATTTCGAGCCCAATGCTGCGAACCCAAGCACCATGTATTTTCACCATTAATACTACGATCAATACTTGCATGCTGACCGTAGTCTTCTAGATCAAAAAGGATTATATCAACTCCAATATTGGGTTTTTGAATGCTCATCTGACGAGCAATTTCCATCAGAACCCCTACTCCACTAGCGCCATCATTAGCTCCATCAATTGGTGTATAATGATTATGCTTATCATGATCATGATCGGCAAAAGGACGCGAATCCCAATGAGCTGCCAATAATATTCGCTGCTGAGCATCTGGATTTACTGCTGCAATTATATTTTTTCCAAGCAATATTTTACCATCAAAACTTCTAGCTTTAAAATCCTGCTGATAGACTTTTA
>JAOZSY010000091.1:0-4204 GCA_029939445.1 Bacteroidales bacterium | reverse complement strand
AGCAATATTTTACCATCAAAACTTCTAGCTTTAAAATCCTGCTGATAGACTTTTATATTTAAATTTTCAAAGAAATTAATAAAATATGTAGCACAAGCTTTATGGGCAGCACTCCCCGGCACACGAGGGCCAAAGGCTACTTGTTCGGCAACATATTTATATGCCGAATCCGCATTAAAAGTAGGAACTATTACTTGTTTAACTGCTGTTCTACGTTTTACTTTCTTAACTTCCTTTTGGTCGTTAGTACAGCTAATTATTATTAATAAGCTTAAAACTAATACTATATATCTCATCTATAAAAAAATTTAATGTTTTGACCAATCCCTTAACTTATAATTCCCATTCGGCACCATCCTTAGTGTCTTTAATAGTAACACCAAGCTCTGTTAATTGATTACGAATTTTATCAGAGGTCGCCCAGTCTTTATTATTTTTTGCATCTTGACGCATCTGCAATAGCATATCAATAAGCTCTCCACTCATATTTGAATTGCTACTATCATTTTTATCAGCTTTAAAACCTAATATTTCGAAAACAAAAATATTAAATACTAATTTCAATAATTCCAAGTCCGAAGCCGTAATACTCATCTTAGCTGCTTTTATAGAGTTTATTGCTTTTACCGAATCAAATAGATGAGCCAATAAAACTGGAGAGTTAAAATCATCATCCATTGCGGCATAGCATTTATCTTTCCAAGCCGCAACATCAAAAGTAGAAGTATCGCCAGCCTTTAATTCATTTAAAGTAAGTGCCGCTTTCATTAACTTATCAAAACCTTTTTCTGCAGCTTGCAATGCCTCATTCGAGAAATCTACCGTTGAACGGTAATGTGCTTGAAGAATAAAAAATCTGATGGTCATTGGAGCGTATGCATGATCCAAGAAATCATGATTACCACTAAAAAACTGATCCAGAGTAATAAAATTATTCAATGATTTACCCATCTTTTGTCCATCGATGGTAACCATATTATTATGCATCCAATATTTTGCAGGCTCGCAACTATTTGCTGCTACACTCTGTGCTATTTCCGACTCATGATGAGGAAATTTAAGATCCATTCCACCACCGTGAATATCAAATTTGTTTCCTAAATACTTAGCACTCATTGCAGAGCACTCCATATGCCAACCAGGAAAACCACTTCCCCAAGGCGAATTCCATCGCATAATATGCTCTGGTGAAGCACTTTTCCAAATGGCAAAATCTACGCTTTCACGTTTTTCATCTTGCCCATCAAGCTTACGAGTACTTTCCAAAGCATCGTCCAAATTCCTTCCCGAAAGTTTACCATAATTATGCTTTTCGTTATACTTCTTTACATCAAAATATACCGAGCCATTGGACTCATAGGCATAACCCTTATCCAAAATCTTAGTAACCATTTCCATCTGCTCAATAATATGCCCCGAGGCACGAGGCTGAATACTAGGACGCTGTACATTTAGAGCATCCATATTATCCATATATCTATCGGAATAATTTTGAGCAATTTCCATGGGCTCAAGCTCTTCGAGACGAGCTTTTTTTGCAATTTTATCTTCGCCATGGTCAGCATCATTTTCCAAATGCCCAACATCGGTAATATTGCGAACATAACGAACCTTATATCCTAGGTGTTTCAAATAACGAAAAACAATATCAAAAGCAATTCCTGGTCGTGCATGACCAAGATGAGCATCGCCATAAACAGTTGGTCCACAAACATAAATTCCCACATTTGGGCTATTTATAGGTTCGAAAACTTGCTTTTTTCTAGATAAAGAATCGTATAATTTTAGTTTATTTGGTATTATCTTGCTCATAATTCTCTTTTTTCACAATTATAAGATCATTGGCCATAAATTAATATGCACCAGTAAATTGATCTAGGAAACGCTTATCATTTTCAAAGAAATATCTTAAATCCTTAACTTGATATTTCAACATTGCTATACGCTCTACTCCCATTCCGAAAGCAAAACCTGTATATTCATTACTATCAATACCACAATTATCAAGTACATTAGGATCAACCATTCCGCAGCCCAAAATTTCGAGCCAGCCAGTGTATTTACACACATTACAGCCCTTGCCACCACAAATATTACAGCTAACATCAACCTCCGCTGATGGCTCAGTAAATGGAAAGTAAGAAGGTCGTAACCTTATTTTTGTTTCCTCACCAAACATCTCTTTAGCAAAGTATAATAATGTTTGTTTTAGGTCGGCAAAAGATACATCCTTATCAACATAAAGTCCCTCTACCTGATGAAAGATACAGTGCGCACGAGCAGAAATTGCTTCATTACGAAACACTCTTCCTGGGCTAATTGTACGAATTGGAGGTTTTTGCGACTCCATAATTCTTGCCTGCACCGATGAGGTATGAGTACGTAATGCAATATCAGGGTCTTTCTCAATAAAGAAAGTATCTTGCATATCTCTTGCAGGGTGTTCTTTAGGAAAGTTCAGTGCTGTAAAAATATGGAAATCATCTTCAACCTCTGGCCCTTCAGAAATAACAAAACCTATTCTATTAAAAATATCTATTATCTCTTTGCGCACCATCGAAATTGGATGACGAGCACCAATATGCGAAAACTCAACCGGGCGAGTAAGATCAAATGCTACTTCATCTTCATTATTATTATTCCCTAGTTCGGCTTTCAGTTCATTATAAATCTCCTGAGCTCTTTTCTTTAATACATTTACTAGCTGCCCCACCTTAGGCTTATCTTCCTTGGGTACATCTTTAAAATCAGCTAATAAAGCTTGGATTTCACCTTTCTTGCTTAAATATTGTTGGCGATAATTCTCCAAGGCTTCTTCCGAATCTATCTTTATGCTTTCGAGTTGTTTGTGCAACTCTTCTATCTTTAATATCATCCTAATATCTTATTTTGTAGAGAAAAAAGTATTCCTTTAGCCTCTAATATATTTCACAAATCTATTAATAAGATTTACTATTCTTCTATCAATTCTACTATCATTTTAATATCCACTTCTGGGCGGTCAGCTTGTAGGGTTTTTACATCAGCAATTTTATCAATAATTTCGAATCCCATTATCACTTCTCCAAAAACAGTATAACCCATTAAATCAAGAAATGGAGTACCACCTTTTGACATATAAACCTCTTTATGCTCTGGTGGAATTCGAGTTCCAACTTTTTGTTCCATCTGGTTAAGCTCCATTTGAGAGTATGTTTTACCCTGTACTATATAAAACTGACTTCCCGAAGAACGGCGTTCAGGATTTTGCGCATCACCCATGCGAGCTGCAGCCAAAGCACCTTTTTTATGAAAACACTTATCATTAAACTCAGCAGGGATAGTATATCCTGGGCCACCATTACCATACATAGCTCCTGGCACTGCTGCTTTAGATTCTGGGTCTCCACCCTGAATCATAAATCCTTTTATAACTCTATGAAAAAGAGTTCCATTATAGAAACTATCTTTTGCCAGTTTGATAAAATTATCGCGGTGCAAAGGGGTTTCGTTATAAAGCTTTATAACCATAACTCCATAATCAGTAGTAATCTTTACTAACTGCTCCTTTTCTTTCGCAATATCCTCTTCAGCAACTACCTCTGTAGGTGTTTCAGAAGCTACTTCTGTAGTTGCTTTTGCTTCACTTTTATCTTCATTTACTTTATTGGAGGTCGAAGAGCATGAAAAACTCAATAACATCAAACCCATTAACAATCCAAAACCAAGAACTATATTTCTCATAATGTGTGTTTTATATATTTATAACTTTATTTCTAATATAAGAGTGCAAAAGTAGTAAATTATAGTTTTGCTTTGAGAAGGATATTCCATATAATGCCATTTTTAAAACTACAATCACTATCTTTGTAAAATGAAAGAAAGTATCCTACCAACAGATTTTGGACTATCAAATAGAGTGAATCTACAACTTGATGGAAACAGTATTATAATTGTAAAGCAGCGCACGACGAGGATAATAATGATAGACTCCAAACTGCTACTAGGGATAGCAAATAAGATTTGGAATAAAAAACCAGATATTAAAATAAAAATTCTAATATCTGGTCCAATTTGTAGCAAGAGTATTAAGTTTCTTTCAGATAATGGGATTGAGGTGATTACAGAATAATATAAATATAATCATTGCTCATACATTAAACAATAGCAAATAAAATATTCTCATTAAAACTATTATTGTAAATTTGTATCTTGTAATATATAC
>JAOZSY010000310.1 GCA_029939445.1 Bacteroidales bacterium | reverse complement strand
TTTATTTGATTTTCACCACCATTAGCCCAATTTGTAAATGAAGTTTGACCTACATTTAATGAAAATATACCGCTGGAGCGCCAAGTACTATCACGAGATAGTATTCTTTCGCTCTGAGATATTGCCTCGGTACTAACTAAAAGCAATATAGAGAATAATATGTAGGTAAATCTTAACAAATGTTCTTCAAATTATAGTTGGCAAAAGTAAATAAAAACTATAGATGCATTAAAATTTAAAAGATAAAAAAAGCACCATTATAATAACAAAAAGTTGGTATAATGGTGCATTATAAAACGAAAGGTTTTAAGTATTATTTTAAGAAGTCTTCCATATATTTATAATTAGGAGTAAAATCTCCTTTATGTAGTATTAATGCTCTTTTAAAAGGCTCAGGAATATCTAATTCGTCAAAACTTAAATCAAAATTAGTATTAGCCAAACCAGCAATATATGGTTTTAATGCTTCACTAAAAGCCTCCGAGGCTTCTTTTGGTAGTTCTGAAGGTAAAATATCCACAGCCATAGTTAGTATTCCTTTACCCGAAAAACCCATAGTAGCGGCTCTAGTTTCTGGATTATAAACATATACAGGGTCTTCTATATAAGTACCCAAATGTGTAGATTCTATAGAGCCATCAGGGTCGCAAGTTACATCTCCAATTACACATAGTTTAGAATTACCTTCTTTGTTTAATTTATAAAGAAGATCCTTTGTAATGATTCTAGGGTATTCAGGAGCCCAGTACATACAATTCATAAGTATGCTTATTTCTGGAACATATTGTTCAAAGTTGTTTTTGTAAAATTCTGGATGATTATAATAATGTTGTAATTCAAAATCCATTGAACTATCCTTTGGTTTTGAAATATGCTCTTCTTTAAATACCACTTTATATACACAATCGTTGCGGTATTCTTTATTTGTACGTAATGAGAGTAGCTCTTCAGGGCTTATTTCTACCATTGGCATTATATCTGAGATTTCTTGTGCGCCTTTTGATACGTTACCATATCCTGTAAACCCTATGCTTAGTGGAGCCAAATCTTCATGAATACCATTATCCTTTAGGTTTTTAGAGGCAATCTTTATATCTTCAATTGCTTCTTCTAAACTTTTGTATTTATGCGACTGCTTTAAGTGATTAAAAGGAGAGTTAACTCCATTTAATATACAGCGTTGACCGTATGACCAGAAGGAATTAATCATTCCTGCTAAACCAGCAAAACGACCAAAAAAGATAAGACGTTTGCCGTCATCATCGGTTATTTTTTCATATTCAATAAGGTTGATCTTCTTTTCTATCATACGTTTCAATAAAGGCATATTATAATCTTGTCCTTTAATGGTATGCGAGAAAAAAACATAAGTTTTCTCTTCCTCAAAAAAATCAATTGGCATTTCTTTCACTCCAAAAACGATATCAGCATTAGTAAGATTTGGAACAATATTAGCTCCAGCTAAACGATAATCTGCATCAGAAAAAACTCGTTTCTTTGAGCTTTCCACTTCAAAAGAAATATCGTTCTGTTCAGCCAATAGTTTCATATCGTTTGGAACAATAGAAACTCTATGCTCCATTAAATATTTATCTTCTATACGAATACCTATTTTTCTCATTTGTTATTGATTTAAAGTGCTTACCAAATGGTTGGTATAAAGAAGTAAGCAGATTTTTGGTTTATCTTAATGGTATGTTTATTCTATTGACTAGTAATAAATTGTTGGAAGCGCAAAGGTATAAAAAAAATATAATAATTTAACATCTGAACAAGTTTTGTTATAAAATAAAAACAGTTTATTCTGCCATTATTAATGGCTATATTTTATAAAATAAAATGGATTAAATATTTAATTATTTAAATCTGTATAAATTATGCTTGCTTTAATTGTGAAAATATCTTATATTTGTGGAATGTGTAATTTGTTATGTACACACATATCAATTTATTACATTCACATGAAATTTCAGCATTTCTCCTTTAGGAGGACTTTTAATATAATTTAATAATTAATAATATAAATATGAAAAATTTCTTGCTTGCAATTACTGTTATATTAATAACAGTAGCCGCCAATGCCACAATCATTAATGTGGACCAAGACCCTAATCGCCCAAGTGGATATTATGGTGATTTACAACTAGCACTTAACGCCGCTATGCCTGGCGACACTATTTACCTTTATCCGTCCAATAATTCCTATGGAACTATAACTATTGAAAAGCAAATTCATATTTTTGGTGTTGGCTTTGTAGGTTCTTCAGGAGGCTCTCTTTCGCGAATTGGAAATATTAATCTTGATTCTTCAACTACTGTATCGGGCAATCCATCGGGTTCATCATTTCAAGGCTTATATTTTTCATCTTTAAGCTGTCAAAGAAAGAATATTACTAATATTATAGTTTCTGGAAATGAGTTTTCTACAATATCGTTACAATACAATTGCTCAGGTTGGTTAATTGTGAATAATTTATTATCGGGATATATTTCTGTTAATAATAACTCTTCAATGATAATCACTAATAATATTTTTAGAAGTAGTACATATGGAATTAGTTCAAGTAATTCTGCTTCTGTTGTGATATCGCATAATATGTTTTTCTCTTGGCAAAATTTTAGTTCAGTTTATAATGCCATTATCTCTGATAATTTATTTATGTTTAATACTACAACGCCCACTAGCTCTAGCATGGCGCGAAATGTTTTTAATAATAATTTAGGATGGCGATCTGCATTAAACCCTGGTGTGTTACCACCTGAGAGTAATAGTGGTAGTGCTAATATCCCTAATCAGGATCCTCTGTTTGAAACTGGTCTTTCTAATACGTATTACGACTATA
>JAOZSY010000309.1 GCA_029939445.1 Bacteroidales bacterium | reverse complement strand
TGGGGTGGATATGAATTTGATTTAAACCCAATAGATATCTACGAGTATTCTGATATTATAGAGATGGCAGACAACTTCCTTACAGGTGCTGAAGTTCACTATAATGCCAATAAAAATCATTCATTTGGATTTCAAGTATTAGATTCACGAACTAGTACATTTGAAGATGTTTATGATAGTGTCCCAAATATTCAAGCATCTAAAGCACCTTTGGCTGTTGTTTTTAACTGGCGAGGAAGTTTCTTTGATGGTAAATTTTCTACAATTTGGTCTTATTCGCTTTTTAATGAAGCTGAAAATATGTTTAAAAACTATATTGCACTTGGTAATCAGCTTAAACTTAATAAGTTTACAATAATGTATGATTATAAAATCAGCATGGAGGACTTAGATAGAACAGGGATTGTTAGTAATGAAGTGCCTGATAATATTTATAATTATGCCCTTAAAAACACTCTATATTTTAGTCATTGGTTAAAAGTAGATTATAGATTTGCTCCAAAATGGCAACTCAGTTTAGTTGGAATTTATGATAAAGCAAAATGGCTTAGCGATGCAGACCCATTGAAAACTACCGACGACTGGAGAACTGCATATACTTTTATCCCTACTATCGAGTATTTCCCTTGGGACGATTTAAACCTTAAATTTTATATGGGTTATGTGGGAAGGATATTTGACTATTCTGATTATGCTACTTCAAGAGTTGGTTTAAAAGACTATACTACTGGAAAAGCAGTTATAGGAATAATATCTCCATTGAACATACTATAATAATTGAGTAAAATAAAACATTATAAATTAAATAACAAAAACATCAAAAACTATGTTTATAAAATCACTCTTATTATTTAGTCTAGCCGTTTTAATTAGCATGCTTTATTCAAATAATAGTATTGCACAATCACACGAAAAATTAGCAAAAGCGTCTCAAAACCCTGTTACTAATTTCCTTAATTTCCCTTTTCAAAATAATACAAATTATGGAGTTGGTCCACATAAGCGAACGCAGAATGTGCTTAATATTCAGCCCGTTATACCTTTTTCTTTGGGCAAGAAGGTGACTATGATTAATAGAATTATTCTTCCTGTAATAACACAACCTTCTTCCACTGAAGATAATAGTAGTACAGGCACAGGTGATTTATTATATACAGCATGGTTTTCTCCAGCAAAAGCAAGCAAAATTATATGGGGTGTAGGTCCTGTACTTCAATTGCCAACATCAACAAGCGATCAATTTGGGTCAGGAGAGTTCGGCATAGGGCCATCTGTAGTTCTGCTAAGCATGATAGATAAATGGGTAGCTGGAGCTGTAATAAATAACATAAAAACATTTGGTGATAAAAGCACAAACAAGTTTTTCATTAATTATTTTGTAAATTATAATATGCCTAATGGTTGGTACTTAGTTTCAGCACCAATTGTTACTGCTAATTGGAATGCTGCACAAGACCAAAAATGGTTAGTTCCCGTAGGAGGTGGAATTGGAAAAGTTGTAAAATTAGGAGGTAAGCTTCCTTTAAGTATGCAATTTCAAGTCTTTAATAATGTAGTAAGACCCGATGGACTTGGCAGTTGGCAAACACGAATTCAACTTCATTTCATGTTTCCTACGAAACAAATGAAGGAACAGATGAAAAATAAATAAATATTAAAACAATACATTTATGGAACTCGACTCTAGACAAACAATAATAGTTGCAATTTTGGTGCTTTTTCTAGGAAAGTATTTGAATAAAAAATTCAATATTCTACGAAAGTATAATATACCAGAGCCTGTTACAGGTGGTCTTGTAGCTTCTTTACTTTTTTGGATTTTATATCTAATTTTTGATGTGAATATTGTTTTCAATAATCATTATCGTGATATACTATTAATCATATTTTTTACTTCCTTAGGACTTTCAACAGAATTAAAAAGTATTGCCAAAGGAGGAAAAGTTCTACTGATTCTTACAGTTTTTGCGATTGCTTATATTTTTATCCAAAATTATTTTGGAATTTTATTAGCTAAATTATTTGGCTTTAACCCTGCCATGGGGATTTTAGTGGGCTCTGTTCCCTTACAAGGTGGTCATGGAAATGTTGTCTCTTTTGTTCCTATTGTTAATGAGCAGTTTCACTTGCAAAACACTATGGAAATAGGTATGATAATGGCTACTTTCGGGTTGATTGTTGGTGGTATATTTGGAGGGCCTGTTGCGAAATTTCTTATCAAAAAGCATAAGTTAAAAGCAGATCCCCAAACTGATAATAAGGATATAGCTATTGGCTCAAAGCATGGGCAGAATCTCAGTATTGACTATGACTCAATTCTTAAAGTAATTATTATGCTTTTAGTTTCAATAGGATTAGGTATATATATGCATGAGTTTCTTATTTATATTAATTTTACTCTACCACTATTTGCTACGAGTATGCTAGGTGGAGTAATAGTTGCCTATTTAGTGCCTCTTATTATTCCAAAACTAAAGTGCCCAACAAAATCTCCGACTTTAGCCATTAGTTCCGACTTAAGTTTAGGTTTGTTTTTGGCAATGGCCATGATGGCACTAAAATTTTGGGAGATTGGCGAAGAGTCTCTATTTATTATTGTGAGTATTTTGTTACAAGCTGTTTCAATATTGCTATTTTCAGTATTTGTGATTTTTAGAGTATTAGGAAAAAACTATGCATCAGCCGTAATTTCAGCAGGATATATTGGTTCGGCTATGGGTGCAACTCCTACAGCAATGGCAAATATGGTTGCCGTTACCAAAGAACATGGACCTTCACCAGTAGCTTTTGCTGTAATTCCTATTATGGGTGCTTTTATCATTCAGGTTAGTAATGCTTTTGTGATTAATATTATT
>JAOZSY010000090.1 GCA_029939445.1 Bacteroidales bacterium | reverse complement strand
GTTGGTTTAAATGCATTATTAAGGTGAGGAACAACTGCATTCATCAAAAGAATTGCAAAAGAAACACCCTCAGGGTAAGCACCCCATACACGAATAATAATTGTAAGAATTCCTATGCCAGCACCAAATATAAGCTGCCCTTTTGGAGTCATTGGCGATGTAACCATATCAGTAGCCATAAAAAATGCTCCTAACATTACACCACCTGTAATAAGATGAAATAGTGGATTTACATAAGCCTCTGGATCAATTAGCCAAAATATACCTGAGAATAGAACCATTGAAACAATGAAACTCACAGGAATATGCCAAGTAATAACTTTCTTATAGATAAGAAAGAGGCCTCCTAAAAGAAGTAGAAATGCTGATACCTCACCTAGCGAACCGCCACTAATTCCGATAAACATATCAGTAAATGATGGGATTTGAGCCATTAGGTCTGTAACACTTTCTCCTTTCCCTAATCCTTCCTTTACAATTGCCAATGGTGTAGCGCCAGAAGAGGCATCTACCATTGGAAATACTTTATCTAAGATAGGATATGAAGTCATATCCACAGGAAAAGATATCAATAGAAAAACACGACCAACCAATGCTGGATTAAAAGGATTTTTTCCTAATCCTCCAAAAGACATCTTTGCAACGCCAATAGCCACCAGCGAACCAAGAATTATCATCCATATTGGCAAAGTAGAAGGTACATTAAATGCCAGAAGAATACCAGTAAGTATAGCAGATCCATCACCAACTTGTGATTTCTCTTTCATAATATACTTTGTTATTAAGTATTCAAATAATACTGCCGAAAGCACAGCTACCATAGTAACTTTTATTGCTCCCAATCCAAAAAAGTAGAAGGATGCTAGCATCGCTGGTCCCATGGCTAATATTACTAACCACATAACCTTTTCTACACTAAGACCACCGTGGATATGCGGTGAGCCCGAAACTGTTAATAATTTCATATTTAAAACAATTTATCTCTTATTTAACACTTCGTTGACGAATCATAAAACTCACATTAGATTTCCCCAAACGGATATTATCTAATAGCGGACGTGATGATGGGCAAGTATATACACAAGACCCGCACTCTATACAATCCATAATAAGCTCTTGCTCACATTTCTCATTTTCGCCCTGACGAGCAATTATTGAAAGTAAGTGTGGCTCTAATCCCATTGGGCAAACACTTGTACATTTTCCGCATCGAATACAGTTTCTTACCTCTGCTCGCTTGCTCTCTTCTTTTCGAATAGCTAATACTCCTGATGTACCTTTTGTAACAGCAGCTTCTGTGCTAGGAATAGATTTTCCCATCATTGGACCACCATTTATTATTTTACCAGTAGCTTCCATATCGCAATTTGCTTTTTCTAGCAAATCAGAAATTGGAATACCAACTCTAACTCTATAGTTAGAAGGATTCTTTACTGGAAAACCTGTAACGGTAACAATACGCTCTATAAGTGGCTTGTTTTTTTGTACTGCCTCATAAATTGCAAATGCTGTACCCACATTATTAACTACACAACCAACTTCCAAAGGTAATTTACCAGAAGGAATTTGACGCTTTAATAAAGCATCTATCAGCTGTTTTTCACCACCTTGAGGGTATTGAACTTTAAGTGCTTCAACAATAATATCAGAATCAGAACCTATAAGTTTTCTAATACTATCAATAGCATCAGGCTTATTATTTTCTATTCCAATAATGGTTTTTTTAGTACCTAATGCTTTCATCATTATGCGAATACCAACAATTATCTCAGCTCCTTTTTCCAACATCAATTGATGATCAGAAGTAAGATATGGTTCACACTCTACAGCATTAATAATTAGGAATTCTGGAGTTTTACCCTCAGGAACCATATATTTTACATGCGAAGGGAATGTTGCTCCACCAAGACCTACAATACCACATTGCTTAATGCGATCTGTAATTTCTTTAGCTTCAAGCTTTATTTCCTTTACCAATGTATCAGTATTATCAATTCCATCGGCCCACTCATCGCCTTCTACATTAATAATTATTGACTCCTTACGGAATCCTGTAGAATCTAATCGTGGTTCAACTTTAAATATTTTTCCTGATACCGGAGAGTGAATATTAGCAGCGATAAAACCCTTAGCCTCGGCAATTAATTGCCCAACTTTAACTTCATCACCTTTTTTCACTATTGGATGCGATGGTGCTCCCAAATTTTGATTCATTGGAACTACAACTTGCTCAGGTATTTCAATTCCTTGAATCGACATTCCTTTTGAAAGCTTATTCTCTGGAGGATGAATACCCCCTATTCTAAATGTTAATAAACCCATAGTCTTATTTATTATCTTTAATGGATTCTACCTTTTCATCAGAAACAATCTCTTTTGATGAAGTTTCTTTTTTATCTTCAACAATAGGAGTTGCTTTTGCTTCATCCTTTATGTCTTCAGTTTTCTTTTCTTCTTTTGGTGCATCTTCAGCTTTAACTTCAGCTTTTGGAGCTTCAGTTTTTGCGGCCACTTTAGAAGCTTCTACACCATCTACTTTAGGCTTAACAACCTTTGCTGGTATTTCGGCTTTTGGCTTACGAGGCTTAAAGTTAAGCTCATGTATTGCATTCGTAGGACAAACCTCTACACACTTGCGACATAACGTACAAGCTTCATAATTAATATATGCTAAGAAGTTGTCAAAATCAATTGCATCAAACTTACATACTTTCACACAAGCCTTACAACCGATACAAGCTACCGAGCAGTTCTTTTTAGCAAGTGGTCCTTTTTCTTCATTAATACAAGAAACAAAAATTCGTTTCTCTTTAGGACCTCTATTTCTTAATTCCAAAATATCTCTAGGACAAGCTTCAACGCAAGCATTACAAGCAACACAATTTACTTTAACAACTGGTAGATTTGTCTCCGGATCCATATACATGGCATCAAAGTCGCAGGCATCAACACATTCGCCGCCACCAAGGCAACCAAACTGACAACCGCCTACTCCTGCTGATAAGTTTGTAGTAAAACTACAAGTATTATCACCATCATATTCAAATTTTGGAATAGAATTTTTTATAGAACCATTACAGCGAAGTACTGCAATCTGTGGTTTCTTTTCTTGAGCCTCAACACCTAATATTGGCGCTAGGCTTTTCATTAAGTCATTTCCTCCTACCGGACAAAAGAAGCCATCCATAGATTCTGCTTTCACCATTCCTTCGGCAAAAGCTCTACAACCAGCATAACCACAACCACCACAATTGGCGCCAGGTAATGCTTCATCTACTAAATCTATTTTAGGATCTTCAATTACTTTGAACTTTTGAGCTACAAAGTATAAGATTACTGCTGCTCCAATTCCTATGGCAGACATGCTCAATATTGCATATAATACTGCTGATTCCACTATAATTTTGATTTTTCGTTAACATTTAAGGCTATTAAGTTTATGATAATCATACTATATAAATAGTTTCATTAATAAACAGAATTTACCTTTTAGATAAAGGCAAAAATACATCAAATGATTTTAATTAAAAACTGCATCACATGAATAATTTACATTAACTATATGATATTAAGCTTATATAGTATCATTCTTAATAAGCACAAGCTTATAAGAGCAGTTATCAATCTATTATTAATCACCTAATTACAATTATTTCACTATTCCAAAAAATCATTTTATAACACAAGGCGTAAAGAAAACCAGTATTAATCAGTTTCAACAGCATTTATTACCATACTAATTATATAATGTATTTAATGTTTAGAAGTATAAATAATACAATTAGGAATATTAATCACAGTACAAAATAATAGTTATAAAACACTGTTAATTCAATGATTATCAATTAAACCTTAAACCTCCACCCAGACTTATTAGCATAAAATTATTATTCAATTTTAATCTTTGCACCTTATAACTATAAACGCTATAAACAAACATTAATTTAATAAATGCATTTTCTGAATTATAACCTATTACTTGTTGAAAGCGGAATTGTGGCATTATTTGGGCTCCCCAACTTCTATCTTCACTTATTTGGTAGGTTTGAACCTGAAATCCGACACCTACCAAAGCAAATGTTGTTGTATAGAAATCTTTATAAACATAGGTATAAGCATAACCTGGCCTTATATTAATACTTAAATACCCTCCTTGGCGAAATAATGTGGCAGAACTATAGTGTTGCTGTTGTGATATCGGAATTAGAGTAGAATCACTTTGTAGATTAGAGAAATCAATGCCCGTTTGTAAAGCAAAGCCTCCTGCACTCTTAAGCTGTTTCTCTGTTTGATTAAGTGCAGCTTTTAATGATAGTTTACGTGATAGTACAATATGAGAAGATAACCCAATATTTATTGTTTGCAAATCACTACGAAAAGGGTATGCTTGTCTATCAGTCCAGCCATCAATTAAACCCTCGGGGTTTGCCAAATAATATCCTTTATTCTTTATCAAATAAAAATCTAATCCCCAGTTTGCATAATGAGTTTGAGTTCCTAAATATATAGAAAAAGATTCAGTATTTCCTTTATCATTAAGGTAAGATGGTATTTTGAAAGCAATACCCAAACTCAACCATTTATACGAAGCAGAAATGGCAAGTTTCATAGGCGTATTGGGCTTATAAACTATATCTTTGCCTTCACCTTTATTATCTTCAATAGAAAAGCTATTTGTTCGCAAATAAAAAGTAGGACTTATTGTAACTCTATGAGGATAAGTATAAACATAGTTTGTATCAGACCAGCTAGCGAGCTTATCTAGCTTGCTATTTATCTTATCCATTTTTTGAGCGTTTAATAAGCCTACAAAAGAAAGAAATAAAAATAGGTAAACTATTCGCATAATAGCATTGAAGGCTTATTATTGTTCATTTATTGTTGAATAACCAATCAAGCGGTCCCAATATTCACCTTGATCTCTATAATAAACATAAATAGTATATTTATTCACTGTTTCGCTATAATTGCCTTCGAAAGGTGCCGAAAGACCTTTAATTGAATTATTTGGCACATAAACATATTGGTAATTATAAAACCCTTGTTTCAATAATAATGAAGTAGTATAACTTTTTGTTAACCTATTGTATGCCATACGCGATGAATTATCGATACGCCAATCAGTTAAAGCTCCAACAACATATATTCCACCATTAGAAAGCACTGAATCGGTTCTGAAATCAAAATCAACAAAAGCATAATCTGCCTCTATTTGACCACTAATCTGCGGGTCGTCCCAATCAATTATAGAAAAGTTACCATTCAAGTCGTCGTATTTTAAATATCTTGTCCGACTTTCATCAGATAATAGATTAACTTGATATCCTGCTGAACTATAATCAATAGTATTAATATTTGCCGAAGGTGTTTTTAAACTTCTAATATCCAGCACTCTAAATTCATTATTTGCATCAAAAAGAATATCATTGATTGTATTAAAATACAAAAACTCATCATTCATTACCTTAGGCTCATGTTTTACAATCAGATTATCTTTCCTGCCATTTTGCTGAATTACCATTGTAAAATCTTCATAAATATTTGGCATAGGGTAGCCTGATCGCATAACCTTAATAAACATCTCCTGATGAGTAGCTCTATATTTTGGCGAATTTGCCATCTGATATTGAGTTTCTACACTAACTCTATTCTCAATAACATACATTCTACGAGTAATCAACGCTTGGTCTGGATTATCATCAGAATATACTTTTAATAGATAATTTCCCGACTTAGTAAATCGTATATTTTTAGAAGGAAGTTGTACTCTATAATGGGTATAGGTAATTGTAGTATTAAAGGATGTTGTATTTGCATTAAAGTACTCCTCATTTATACCATCTATATACTCCATAGAAAGTACATCTGCAGGAGTCCAATCGGCATTACATAGAATAAATGTATAATAGTATGTAGTTGCTTCAGCATTTAGGTCATCAAAACTTAGAGTTAGAGACTGCCCACTACCAAGTTCTATTACAGGGGAACTCAAATCAAAACCCGACTTATACAATTTAACGCTTTTAAAATTCTCACTATAAACATAATCATCATAACGCATATGGTTATCATCATAATAATCCTCCTCGCTTTGAGCAAAAGCAAATATTGTAAATAGTATGCTAGATACTAATAGTATAATTCTTGTCATAATTCATTAATTTATATGGCAAAGATATGGTATTTTTATTTTGCTTTATAAAGCTAATAATCCTTAGTTAGTCTTTGCAAGAAAACACCAAATATTGCGTTATTCTTGTTTTTGAAACAGTCAATTACAAACGTAAACTCCTTAGTTTCTAAAACTTCAAAGGCCTTATCTTTAGTCCTTTCTTATCAAAGACACAAAAATAGGTAGTTTTCGGTCAGACACTACTTAGCAAACGCGTTTAAATAATAATTATTCTTCAGTAAGTAAAGTAATTCTAAAATTATTATTTAGTTAAACGAATTATACTCGATAATAATTAGGAACGGCAAGAATGAGCTTACACAAAGCTTTGTTATTAAAATTGAATTAATTTAGAATGCTAATCTCATTTCTACTCTTGCCATATAAAACTCATTGGGCAAAGCCAAGGTTTCAACTCTACTTCCAATTAGAGTAACCTTAAGGTGTTTATTAAAAGCCAAAATCCCAAACTCTATATCTTGCTCATTAGTTCTAGCATCTTCCAATTGACCAACGGCCTTAATTGCAAAATGCAATTTTAATTTACCAGGAAAACGATGTTTAAAAGCTAACTGCCAAAGAGGGAATTCTGTAGCATCCATTCTCATAACCTCTCCTATAAAAAGATTACTAAAAATAGGTTGAAAAACAGCAGCATTATCCACATCCGATTTTCCAATATATGCTCCCGAGAGCTTTGTTAATGAACCATTATCCCAAGAATGGCTTTTGCCAAATTTGGCTATATAAACAAAAGTATTATTATCTTTCATGGATTGATAGACACTCCCTGTTTGCATAAAAATACCAAACGGAAAATTTATATCTACTAAGAAACCTGTATAAAATTTATTATCAGGAATATATTTATCAGAACCAAATTCATCATAAATAATAACACCTACATTAGTAATTCTAACTTTGGGTTTTTCTTTTTCAGTTTCAGTTTCCAAGAACTCATCTGAGCTTCCAAATTCATTAAAATCATGGTTTTCGTGGAATTCATCACTTTGATTAAATTCATCAGACTCTGCAAACTCATCTTCTGAGCTAGAATTATTATCTTGAGATTTTTTATAATGAGGATTCCAATTAATAGCTAAACCAACCAAATTAGTTTCTCCTACCTTACTACCAATCTGTTCAGTAAAATTCTTATTTACTAAACTATAAAGATGTCTGTTTGCGCAAAACTTACCCATGCGAGCAAAACTTTTGGTAACAGTCCCTCCTCTTGCATTAATTGTAAAAGCACCAATTTCTTTATCAATACTAACTCCCAGAACTCTTTCGTCGATAAGGAAAAAATCTCCTAAACGTGTTTCATGCAAACCCACTTTTAGCTTTAATCCTTCTGTTGAGTATGAATAGAAAGCTTGACGCATTCCAAAATGCTGACTTTTTTTAAAAAGAGAATCATCAACAAATTCAGAATTTGTCCAATTTTTAAATCCTCCCTCTATATATAAATGGCTTTTATTAGACATAAAACTATAATCTAAGGCTCCCAATAGCATTCCACCATTTAATATTGTATTTCCAAGAGAATCTACAGGACTAGTCATTACTCCTGGAGCTACAGTTGCTTCTAATGCCCATAATAAATTTCCGTCCTTTGTAAATGGAGTTAGGTGTGCACCCAACATACTTCTGCAATACATTTGCGCATTGCCAGAAAATGTTATTAATAAAAATAATGGTAATAACAATAGTATACGTTTAGTTTTCATCTGCCTATGTTTTTAACTTCTTAATACCTTTTAATATAATCTTATTTCTATGTTTATTGCTTTTCTTAAATGGTTGAATACTGTTTATCTTACAATCGCTTAAACACTCTCCGCACATAATACACTCTTGATTATCAAGCTTTGAGGTTTTATCATCTCTTGTTATAGCATTAATTTGGCAAGAAGTATTACATGTTTTACAGCCAGCACAAGAATCTGTAATTCCTAATACCGATGCGCCAGGAATCTTTGTAACCCATCCAAAAATAAGGCCTGCCGGACATACAACTTTACAGAATGGACGGTGAATAAATAATGAACTTAGTAATAATATTACCAATAATACATATCCTGTAATATTGGGTGAAAATAGATTAAATATAACCTTAAAAGGACCTATTTTACTCCACTCTATCGACTGTGTAATAGTTAATTGCAATAGTATTAAGGCCAATAGTACATATCGTATAATACGCATTACTTTTTGTGCTTTTTGCGTCTGAAATATTTTAATCTTACCTATATACAAAAATTCCTGAATAGCTCCTAGGTAACAAATCCATCCGCAAAAAACCTTGCCCTGAAAATAAGTAAGAATAATAACACCTACAAATAACACAGCGGCAGTCCATTTCCATGATACACCAATTAATACTAAATATGTATTCTGAAAGCTTGAAATAATTCCTGGGCCTCCTCTATAAAAACCAAGTATCACAACTGCTGCTAGTAAGAATATTGGACGAAGTTTCTGAGCCTTTTCATAGCGCACCAAAATACCTGCTAATAAAGTAAAAAACAGTATCCCAATTGCCCAATTAAACCTATGCCAGTTTATCGATGTTTTTTCTGAAAAAGATTCATCGTCTTCTGAGAAATCAGAAAATTCATCATTTGAATTGCTAAAACTATCATCATCTGAATTACTAAAACCATTGTCTCCTGACGAGAATTCATCACTAGAAAACTCATCATCTGATGTTGGTTCTACAATTATTTGAGTTGTATCTTCAGTATCATCAAAATCTTGAGAGATAATCGATTTAGAAACAAACGAAAAACTAATAATTAAAAATAAAACTAGTACTTTATTTATCATAATTTAAAATTTTCTATTCACTAACTTCAAGTTTTAAGGTTCCAAATCCACCATCCTTCTCACATTCTCGTACAGCGGTCATATTTATCTTCCCCTTACTTGTATCTGTAATTACAATCATTAGCTTTCGTTGCCAATCATTAGTCGACTTTTGTTTCCAGGGGGTGGATTTAATAACCTTCATTCCGTTAAGCTTAAACTTTGTTTTCTTCATTGCAACAGGACACGAACGATGAGTTAAAGCTACATCAACTAATACAACAATAGTATCACCTTTTTTATAACTATCTTTATTTCCTTTTATTACCTTCATTTCTATTTCGCAGGCAATGGCTGTTTTTGGTATTAATATAATTGATAACAAGCCAATTATAAATATAAAAATCAATTTCAAATTCATATAATAATGTATATAGTTAATGTTAACTAACTAAACTAGTAAAAAAATATCTAGTTGGTTAATTGTTTAAACGTATTTAATAGATTTGCACCCTCTTTATTCAGGTCAAAATTTTGATTATTCAAATCCCATCTTTTCACCAATAAGCGAAGCGAACCCATAAAAATTAGGGCCAAACTTTTTTTATCAATATCAGATCTAATATCATTATTCAATTGTCCACTTTCAACAATCTTCTCAATATTTAGCTGGTGCATATTATGAATT
>JAOZSY010000308.1:1332-2859 GCA_029939445.1 Bacteroidales bacterium | reverse complement strand
AACCATTGAACCTTGAACCTTGAACCTTGAACCTTGAACCTTGAACCTTGAACCTTGAACCATTAATAATTAACAATTACCCACTTCACCTTTCACTCTTCATCCTTAATTACTTAATTATATGTCACTTCCACCTTCACTATCTTTATCATCAAGTGTAGGCATTTTTGTTTTCTTATAGTTATTAATTTTATAAGTAGCAGTAAGGCTAAAAGTAGGGCCAAAACTCCTGAATACATTGTCGGTACTAAAAGTATTGGTATTAGTTGTAAATGCATGTTGCATTGAGTTCGTAATATTATTTACCTTGAGTGTAACAGCTAACTTACGCTTAAAGAAATCGTATCTAAGGGCTGAATTGAACATATAGAAAGAAGAAAATTCGCCTTGAGCCGTAACCGATGGTCCTCTGTAGAAAGTAGTAAGTTGCAATCTCATCAATGGAGTAATCATAAAGTTTACATTACCTCTAACATCATAATTCCAACTTTCGGTATCCACAGCGCCGCTGCTAATATTACCCAATAGTTTGTAATAGTAATAGTTTCCACTTACGTTTAGTCTTACCCACTTTGCCAACTGAAGATTAGCCATTGCTTCCATACCTGCACTATGGTCACGGTCGAGGTTGGCAAATGTCATAGTAGTAATATATGTATTGGGGTCCATTTCCTGAATCCTAGAGATTTTATTCTTAGTAGATCTATAATAACCTTCTAGAGAAACAAATGATTTTGAGAAAGTTGTTTGATAACTAACCTCATAGCTGTCAGTGTATTCTGGCTCAAGTTCAGGATTACCTTCTCGTATAAATGTACTTGAAATAAACATAGGATTTGGACTTAATTCCCATCCTCCTGGTCTGTCTATTCTGCGACTATAGCTTGCCATTATTGAGTTTTTATCATTAATTTTTTGTGACAAATGTATTGTTGGGAAGAAATCTATTCTATTAATAGTATACGCCGAATTTTTCTCTGTGGTTTCAATAAGGCGATTAGTATATTCTCCTCTTAAACCCAGTTGATAACCGAAATTTTTAATACTACCACCATAAGTAGAGTATATAGAGAATATATCTCTATTAAAAACTAGTGTATTACCATTTTTGGGAATAATTTCCCAAGCATTACTTAAGGTATCGAAGTTATGATAAACAAAAGTAGAATTCTCTCTATAATTTCGTGATTGTATTCCTGCTTCAAATTTTCTGTTGTTTGATAATATCTTTGTATAATCAGCTTTTAATCTAAAATCTATATTACTATTATCATCATTAGTATTTATCCATTGTTTTATTGCAAGATCTGGAGTCCAATCAATATTAGAATATTCCTCTTTCTGATATTCGTCTTTATAGTAATCTCCTTTATTAATAAAAGCTAATACATCTAGCTTATCACCTTCAGTCTTAAATTTATGTTGCCAACTAAGGTTTACTTTCATAAAATGAGATTCTCTACCGCCAGTATTGTGGCTAGTATTATATGTTGTTGGGATTATTGCTGGCTCATAATACTCGGTTAT
>JAOZSY010000308.1:0-1322 GCA_029939445.1 Bacteroidales bacterium | reverse complement strand
GACTCTCCTCTTGCCATCTCTCCCACTCTTTTTTTTCTTTCGTCAGCAAAATAGTCCACACCTGCTTTAAATGTATAGTTCTCGCGGAATCGATTTCTGTCTAGCTCCGAATTGCGATAGAAAAGAGTATCAGGATTTGCGAAGTTCTTCATATCGCTATTTCCATCACCAGGTCTGTTTTTAGTTCTTAAATCCACACCACCATAAAAATTCCATTTCTCTTTTCTATAATTTAATGTAGTATTAAAACCATAGCTATCATAAGATGCGGCACTAGCTTCCACAATTCCATTAAGCCCTTGATTTATATTGTCTTTAAGTATTACGTTTATAATACCAGTCATGCCATCAGGATCGTATTTTGCCGAAGGGTTTGTTATTATCTCAATATTCTTAATTGCTGAGCTTGGAATTTGCTCTAAGGCATCGCCGCCAGAAAGGGGAGATGGCTTACCATTAATTAAGACAGTAAAATTGCTACTACCTCTTAATTGCACATTACCTTCAATATCAACTGTTACAGAAGGCACATTCTGAAGAGCTTCCACCGCCGAAGACCCAGTGGCAGCTAAGTCGCGGCTCACATTAATCACTTTTCTGTCAATTTTATAGTCAACATACGATTGCTCGCCAACTATTTCTACACCTTTAAGCTCCGATTCTGATTTTGAAAGGCTTATTTTTCCGAGTTTAATAAATGATGTATTCTTATTAATACTGATATTGCTTTTACGAACCATATTATATCCCATAAAGTTTATATCAAGATAATAATTACCACCTTTGGCTTTAATAAAAAATTTACCCTCTTCGTCGGTAATTGTTCCAGAAACTAAACTTGAATCCAACTGATTGTATAGAACAACAGTGGTATAGGGTATAGCGTGCTTTGTGTGCTTATCAATTATTTTGCCAGCAATGCCAGATTTTGGTGCTGCTTTAGATTCTGAAGCTTGGCCTTTTTGTGCTTTAACACTTAATGTGCTAAAAACAATTATAACTAATACTAAATATATTTTACTATTATTAAATATGGTCTTCATTTCAATTATTAAATGTGTGTATTTTCTTTTTTCTTAATTACTTTGACGCATGACATGAAAAAAACTTGCGCTTAGGAATAAAATTATTTGGATAACAGAAAATAAAAGAATTTATTGCTAAATTATATTATTTTATTACTCTAATAATTTGAGGCAAAAATACACTAAAAACATAGCTAATTGCCTTTAAAATAACGTAGTCTAAAAAAAAATCCTATTTGGAGTGAAATTGTTTTGTGTTCCTGTAAGTCATTGATAAATAAATTGATATAAAAATGA
>JAOZSY010000089.1 GCA_029939445.1 Bacteroidales bacterium | reverse complement strand
GTTACAGGAGTTGCACAGGCAAAGACTAAAGAAGATGCTAAGCAGAATGCTGTAGCAAACGCATTAGAAGGCACTGGAGCTGATTTATTAATAGACCCTAACTATTCTATTACATCCTCAACTGGCCGTGTAACAGCTAGTGTATCGGGATTTCCTGCTACATATAAAAACATTAGACAGTATAAACCTCTTACCAATAACTCTGTTGATGAAGTTGAGGGTAACGAAAGTAGTGATGCTAATGTTAAGTCGACAAAGAAAAAAGGAAAACCAATAGGAAAAACGGGGAAGACATTTATGGGTGTATTTCTAAGCGCAATAGTTCTCACTTCAATAATAGTTCTAATTGCATTATAAATATTTCTAAATGTTATAATAATAAGCTCCTGAAATAACTTTCAGGAGCTTATTTTTTAGACAATAACTCATTTATTAGGATAGATAAAAAAATGTACATTTGTAGCACTAAATAAATACAAATAATTAAACAAAAACGTAATGACAATAACAAATACCATAAAAGTAAGAACATTTATTAGCGTGTTATTCTTTAGCATGTTTTTATCTATAAACTCTTTTGCTCAAAGCAGCGACAGTACAGATATTGATAATTATGTACCTCAATCGGAGTTTAGAGCTTTGCGCTTAGGATTAGTTAGCGGAATGGGTATTAGCTGGATGAAACCCAAAACACAAGGCTACGAAAAAGACGGAAGCACTTTTACATATAACTACGGTTTAGTTGTAGATTATAATTTTACTGAAAACTATACTTTTTCTAGTGGTGTTAATTTTAACAGAATAGGTGGCAAACTTAAATTCCCTAATGATACTAATGTTGTAGGTTCAATAAAAGAAATTGGAACATTGCACCGTACTTATTATATTAACTCAATAGAAATACCAACTATTTTAAAGCTTAAAACAAGTCAGATGGGTTATTTCACATATTTTGCTATGATTGGCTTGCGTCATAATTTAACATTAAGCAGCTTTGCAAACGATGAATTAGAGCATAATGGTTCGGTTACTGAAACCAAGGATATAGATATGGCAGATTTTACTACATTTTATAGGGTATCATTCAATATGGGCCTTGGTACTGAATATTCTCTTAGCCAAACCCTATCAGCCTTTGGATATTTAGAATATGACAATGGACTTAATAGCTCACTTAACGATGAGAAAACGAATAAAGACGGAGAATTAAAATCACCTAATGAGAATGCATTTATAAGAAAATTTGCTCTTACAATAGGTTTCTTATTTTAAAAAACAAACAATTTTCAACTCAATAGATATTAGAAATGCAAATAGCAATTTCACAACTTAATTTCCATATTGGCAATTTCGGCAGTAATGAGAAAAAAATTATTGATAGCATAGCTAAAGCTAAAGAGCTAGGTGCTGAGCTAATTATCTTCTCTGAATTATCAATTTCGGGATACCCACCACGCGATTTTCTTGAATTTGACGATTATATCAATAAATGCGATATTGCAATAAATAATATTGCAAAACACTGTAATGGAATTGCTGCCATAGTTGGCGGACCACGAAAAAATCCTAATAATAAAGGTAAAAGACTTTATAATTCAGCTTTTTTTCTAAATAACGGTAAGATTCAATACATTGTAAATAAGACACTATTGCCTACTTACGATATTTTTGATGAGTATCGCTATTTTGAACCAAATTCTGATTTTAATATTATAGAATATAAAGGAAAACGCATAGCTCTAACTATTTGCGAAGACCTTTGGAATGTAGATATATACCTATGTACTCTGTAAATCCTATGGACGAATTGATTGGTCTTAAGCCAGATATTATAATAAACATAGCAGCATCACCATTCCATTATAAGCAAGCAGAGGTACGTAAAGATGTGCTTCGTAAGAATGCTCGAAAATATAATTTACCTATTTTTTATGTAAATCATGTGGGAGCGCAAACAGAGCTTCTTTTTGATGGTGGTTCATTGGCAATGAACTCTAATGGTGAGATTGTAAATGAACTAAAATACTTTGATGAAGATTTCTATATTACAGAATCATGCACAATAGAAACACAAGAAAAAAGCATACAGCCACTACAATCTAAGATTGAACTTATTCATAATGCTTTGGTTATGGGTATTAAAAACTACTTTAATAAGCTAGGTTTTAAGAAAGCAATATTAGGTTTATCAGGAGGTATTGACTCGGCAGTTACACTAGTATTGGCAGTGGAAGCACTTGGCAAAGACAATGTGGAAGTAATACTTCTACCATCACAATACTCTAGCGATCATTCCGTAAAAGATGCCGAAGATTTAGCAAAAAACTTAGGAATAAAAGATCATATTATACCTATTAAAAACATCTATAATTCTTTTGAATCGGAATTATCACCTTTTTTCAAAGGTTTGGAATTTAATATTGCCGAAGAAAACCTTCAAGCACGTATTAGAGGAGTATTACTAATGGCTTTTTCCAATAAATTTGGGAATATACTACTAAACACCTCCAACAAAAGTGAGGCCGCAGTAGGCTATGGAACTCTATACGGAGATATGAATGGCGGACTTGCTGTGATTGGCGACGTTTATAAAACTGATGTTTTTGACCTAGCAAAATATATGAATCGCAATACTGAAGTTATTCCATGGAACACAATTATTAAACCTCCGTCGGCAGAACTTCGCCCCGATCAAAAAGATAGCGACTCGCTTCCTGATTATGAAATTCTTGATTCAATTCTTTTTGAATATATAGAAAACCATAAAGGACCTACAGACATTATTGCAATGGGCTATGAGAAAGCTACTGTGGATAAAATACTAAGAATGGTAAATTTAAATGAGCATAAAAGATATCAAACAGCGCCAATTCTAAGGATTTCATCAAAAGCTTTTGGAATGGGACGAAGAATTCCTATAGTAGCAAAATATCTAAACTAATATTTTCCAATTATTATCATGGAAGTTTACGAAATCATAACATTAATAATAGCCGGAGTATTTGTTGGCTTTATAAATACATTGGCTGGTGGTGGCTCTATAATATCTTTAAGCGTACTTATGTATGTTATGGGATTACCTGCTGCTGTAGCCAATGGAACTAATCGTATTGCAATAACTCTACAAACTCTTACCGCCACAACTAGTTTTAAGAAAGAGAATATTCTTGATTGGAAAAAAGGACTAAAGCTTGGCATACCAAGTGTTATAGGATCAATTATAGGAGCTTGGATTGCTGTGGATATGAATGAAGAAGTTTTTGAAAAAGCAATGGTGGTAATTATGGTTTTTATGCTTGCATTTATCTTCTATAAACCACAATTATGGCTTAAAGGTAGTGAGAGCCTACTCCAAAGAAAGGTTTCACCTTTTATTATGTTCGTCTTCTTTCTTATTGGTGTTTATGGAGGTTTTATTCATGTAGGAATTGGCTATTTGCTCCTTATAGCAATAGTGCTAGGTGCAGGTTATGATCTAGTGAAAGCAAATGCTATTAAAGTATTTATTGTTCTTTTATATGTTCCTTTTAGTTTAGCTGTATTTATTTATAACGACCAGGTGAATTATTTATATGGTTTTACACTTGCAATTGGGAATGTGGTTGGTGCGCTTATAGCCAGTAAATTAGCTATCAAAAATGGAGCTAATTTTGTAAGATGGGTAATTGTTGTTGTTGTGGCATTAACTGCTGCTAATGTATTTGGCCTAATCAATATAAAAGATTATTTATCGAATATGTAAAGCTAGAGTTTATAGATAACAATATTCTTATACTCGCCAATTTTATTATCCTTATACTCTTCTAATTCTACACCTTGCATTAGAGAAGCATCATTTACAATTATATATTTTATTCCCCTTTTGGTATAAAAATCAATCTGTTCTTTTATTGATTTATCCTCTTGGTATAAAGAAGAAAAACCTTTCTGATCCATAAGATATAAAGATATATTTGGACTCTGATCTTTTATACTCAGCACCAAATCCTCTCTATTAATTCCAATACTTCGCAAGTAAGGAGTAATACTCTCGTATGCTTTAAAAGTATTACTATAATGCCAATGGTACCAATTCCAATACGCTATATCTTTCTTATCTAATATATAATTTGCAATATTCTTATCGCCAACACCTCGGTACTTAGCTCTTAAGGAAAATGATGTATATGCAATAGATACTAGCAGTATAAATGCGATAAAATATCGCAGAAATAATAAATCGAAAAGCTTAGTATATCTATCTTTAAGTGCCATTGCAACGCTTAATAATAATGGAGGAACAAGGATAATAATTTCCAATAAATAGTAATCATGAACATCGAGATTTAGGAACCATAATAATAGATATACTATGAGCTCAATTAATATTGTAATCCAAATAATTGCTAGATATTTATTCTGTTTACCAATAAAGATAAAACCTAAGAATAGAACAATACTAAGAAATACCTCAACACTATAATGAAATAACTCAGGCAATAGATTATTATAAAGAGATGAGAAAATACGTGCTATTTCAATAGAATCAGCAGCCCAAATTGGTCTTAGCTTAGTCAGAAAGTATACCGAATTATTGGCCTCATTATAGTTAATGGCAAATTTTAGCCAAACTGCCAATACTACAATTGGGAATAATAGTGCTATAAAACTAGCGAGTTTTTTATCAAATAATTTGGCCTTTATAATTCCTAGAAATTCTAAAGCATAAATTAATAAAAAAGGAGCCATTCCAAGCAAAACAGTTGACCTTAAAACTCCAGCAATAGTTACCGATAGAGAGAATAATGCTAAGTCAAGTATTCTTTTATTTTTCCAATATTTGGCAATAAAATACCATGATATAAATATAAAACTTATGGCATCTACATTCACCAAAAAACCACTTAGGTAGTATGAATACAGAGTAGATGAAAAAACAAGTAATGGTATAATTATGGAATAGAAATAATCTTTTAGCAAAAGGTATACTGTTTTATAAAGGGCGAATAATCCCATAAATGCAATGAAAATATTTAGCAATCGTGCAGTAATATTCGACTGACCAGTAATTTTCCAGATGGCGGCATTTATATAATAAATTATTGGAAACTCCCCTATTCCTTTACCTTCATTTGAATACTGAAAATGCATTGAAGGCTGAAAGAATTTCATTCCCTCATTATAATAATTCAGAGTAATACTCATACCATCGCATTGTCGCCATTGATGTATTGAATACGGCGCTTTGTTTAACATTCCCTGAAAATTATACAGCAATGAAATTAATACCACAATAAGGGCAAAAACAAAGCTATAGTTAATCTTCTTAATATAATGCATTTTCAAAAATATCAATTAAAATAATGAAGCTTCAAAAATAAGTTATTTACGCTTAATAATCTACAGATTTAAAGTTATATTTCACAATTATTATTTTATATATTTCATATATTTGTGGCCTATCTAAATATTGATTAATATTAGCAATAAAAGAAGAAACTTTGAGTTAATAAAACAGAAGAACAATAGAATATGAAATTTATACTTATAATAATATCTTTCTTTATATTTAATAACACATTTTCTCAAATAGGAATTGAAGAATGGCGCGAGCACCTTCCCTACTCAAAGACTATTGCGGTAAGCGAGGGTGAAAAAGGAAGAATATATTGTGCAACACCATATAGTGCTTTTTATTACGATCGTAATGAAGAAATAATCACCCGTATGACTACCATCAATGGTCTTTCAGATGTAAATATTTCTACTTTAGCATATAATCAATCTACAGGTTATTTAATTATAGCATACGAGAATGCCAATATTGATATTTTTAAGAATGATGTAAAGTATAACTTATCAGATATTAAGCGTAAATCAATAGTAGGAAGCAAAAGAATAAATAAAGTAGTTTTTAGAGGAGATTTTGTTTATTTAGCTTGCGATTTTGGTATTGTGGTATTGGATCCCAAGAAAAAAGAAATTAAAGACACATACTATATTGGTCCCGATGGTAAATCCATTGGTATTCTTGACTTAGATTATGACGATAGTTTATTCTATGCTGCTACTTCCGAAGGAATATATTCTGCTGATGTAAATAGCAACAACCTAAACAACTACAGCAATTGGAACAAAGATTATAGTTTAAGCTTACCTAATAGTACTTATAACTGCATAGCAATTCATTCTTCAGGATTATATATAAACAAACCAGGCTCGGCATTTGGTACAGATATTATTCTCAAGAAAAATGCCAATCAGTGGAGAGAGTTCCACGGCATATCAAAGAATCCTACATCACAAATTAAGAGTTTTGGCGACACATTAGTTTTTGCTAGTATGTACTCCATTAAGTATTATTACAATAATATGCTCGACTCTTTTTTAATATACAAATATGGTGATAAAAGCCCCTTAGCCAATGACCTAACAATTGACAAAAAAGGTGAATTTTGGTTTGCTGACGAAAAGCAATCTCTTGTGAACAGTTGGAAACAGTGGGAATATTATTTTTTCAAACCAAGTGGCCCTGCATACAAAGATGCATACAGCATTAGCTGGGGACAAGGGCAATTATGGGTTGCCAGTGGTGGCGTTGAAAATAATTGGGATAATGCATATTCTAGAAAGGGTATTTATTCATTTATTGACCAAGAATGGACCTCTTTTACTCCTGACAATACAGCTGTATTTGATACTATTGCTGATATTATGAAGGTGATTGTAAACCCTAGTAATTCTAGCGAAATATATATAGCCACTTGGGGAAAAGGAGTTGTAAAAATGAAGGATTCTAATACTGAAATTATTTATAATACCACAAACAGCACCCTTCAAGATGCGTCAAACAGACCTGGTCACCTTGCTGTGGCAGGCTTAGCCTTTGATGAAAATAATTATTTATGGGTTACAAATTCTGCTAATACAAATACTCTACATTTTATGAAGCCCGGCGGCCAGTGGAAAGCTTTGAGCTTAGCACCTTACATTACAGATCAGGAAATTGGAGATTTAATAATTGATGACTTTGGTCAGAAATGGATTATTATTCCAAGAGGAAAAGGCATTATTGTTTATAATGACAATAGAACTCCTGATGAGAGTTTTGACGACAGAAAGAAGCAACTAAGCATGGCTGACAATAATGGAAAATTACCCCATAATGATGTTAGAGCACTTGCATTAGATAAAGAAGGCAACGTTTGGGTTGGCACTGCTAAGGGTGTGGCCGTTTTCTACTCACCAAGTATGGTTTTCTCAGGTTCAAACTTCGATGCACAGCAAATATATATTGAGCAGGAAGGCATTTCGCAATATCTTTTGGAATCGGAAGTAGTAACAGGAATTGCCATTGATGGAGCAAATAGAAAATGGTTTACCACAGAGAATGCAGGAGTTTTTCTAATGTCGGAAGATGCCTCTGAGCAAATTTATCATTTCACAACAGAGAACAGCCCTTTACTAAGCAATGAGATTTATAGTATTGCCATAGATGATGAAAGTGGTGAAGTATATTTTGGAACAAAAAATGGAATAATATCATTCAGAAGTACAGCCACATTGGGAGCTGAAGTTCAGGAAAAAGAAATAACAATATTCCCAAATCCTGTACGTCCAAATTATGGTGGTCCAATAGCCATTAAAGGTCTTATTAATAATGCCAATGTGAAGATTACTGACACCTATGGCAATCTCGTATATGAAACTAATGCACTTGGCGGTCAGGCAGTTTGGAATGGCCTAAATTTAAATGGGGAGCGTGTTGCAACCGGTGTATATCTAGTTTTTGTTACCGATGAAGAAATGGACGACCAAACTGCAATTGGAAAAATTCTTTTTATAAAATAATAAACCAATTAAAGGAAAAAAGTGAACTCCTGACAACAGCTATTGAGATATCTAAGCCGAAGACTAATACCGATTGCTATCAGGGCTGAAGACTATAACTAATACTACCCTCTTTTAAGAATTTCAATAGTTTTCATAGGATCATCAGAGCCAAATACTGCGCTACCTGCAACAAGCACATCAGCACCTGCAGCAACTAATTTACCAATATTATGAGTACCCACACCGCCATCAACTTCGATAAGAGCTTTTGAATTTTTCTGAATTATTAGGTCTTTCATAGCACCAAGTTTAGCATAGGTATTCTCAATAAATTTTTGTCCACCATAGCCAGGGTTTACACTCATAAGAAGTACTACATCAAGGTCAGCAATAATATCTTCAAGGTTATTTATCGGCGTATGAGGATTAAGAACCACTCCTGCTTGCATCCCCAACTCTTTAATGGCGTGTACACTTCTGTGTAAATGTCGCACAGCCTCATAATGCACAGTAATAATATCGGCACCATTTTTCTTAAACTCATCAAAATATCTATCCGGATCCTCAATCATAAGATGCACATCCATAGGCTTTTTCGCAATTTTAGATATTGCTTTCATTATTGGAAAACCAAAAGAGATATTAGGAACAAACATTCCGTCCATCACATCAATATGAAACCAGTCGGCTTGTGAATTATTAATCATTTCTACATCGCGACCAAGGTTCAGAAAATCTGCCGACAACATTGAGGGTGCTATTAAATGTGACATCTTATTATTGCTTTATTGTTAGACCACAAAGGTATTATTATTTACTAATGTTTAATTGTTAATGTTTAATTATTAATTGTGATTGTTGAATCGATATAATTCCATGCTCATCTTCATTTCCTTGATATTTTTCTTTCTTCATTTATCATCTTAAGAATATCAACGAATTGCACCTACCAGTCGGATTTCCTCCCATAGGGATGGCAGGCGGGCTAATTTGCACAAATTATAATTTTGCTATCCCTTATTACTCTCCTCTATCCAAAATCGCCATCCACAATACCACTCATCAGGGTGCTTATCGGGTGGGCAGCTAATTACTTCAGTTTTAATTCGTGAGTCTATGGTTTGAGCAAAGGTTGTATATTCAATAATCCCTCCCGATTTGCACGGATAATCATCAAGACCCTTACGCTTTCGGGCAGATTGCACACGACATTCGTTCATATAAAATTCTATACTAGTTTCCGTTTCGTTGGCAAAGCTCTGGGTATTCACAGTACCATAAAGGCGCATTTCCATAGCACGTTTTAATCCTTTTATTCCTGGGAACTCCTCCATCTCTAGCATCCGTTTTATGCGCAAAGCTTCATAAGGAGAAAACTCACCCCAAGCAGCATCATTACAATCTTTGGCAGGAAACATACCTTCGGAAAATTCTACTGCTTGAAACCACACACCATCATTTGCAAGCCAATTTACCGCAACAGCTTCACGAAGTGCATCAATTTTCTCTTCGGGCATTTTTAGTAATACTTTTGGCAAACCATCTTCAAGTTCAAAATCTAATACTTTTGACAATCTTTTCATCTGTAGAGCAGAACTCTTTTGCCATGCCTGATCCATTATTTCTGACGCTCGCTCCAAACCAAACTTATCTCTAACCTGAGCATACCACATTGCATAATGCACCATAGTGCGCTGCATAAATTCCAGACTTAAAGCAAGCTTTTCCTTTTTATTTAAATTCTTTTCATCCATATCTTTTCACTTGATTAATAAAACTATAAATATTGTTTTATAATTTCGATTACAAATTTATAAATTAAACCCAAATAAATTATTTTATCTTTGCTTAAATATTATAAAACTTTATTGT
>JAOZSY010000088.1:2073-9700 GCA_029939445.1 Bacteroidales bacterium | reverse complement strand
AGTATAATACTTTAATTTTGTAGGTTATAAAGGATTTAAATTTCTTAATTTGTGAAAAGTATAATAATTCGAGGAATATGGTTATCTGTTGTTTTACTAGTCGTTACTGGCTGTATGACGAACCGAAGTGTTCCTGATGGAGAGTATTTATATACTAGAAACAGTTTCAAGATAGAAGGAGAACGGGTAAAAGACCATGAAATTCCATCATATTTTAAGCAGAAAGTAAATCGTAGTGTTTTTTATGCTCGTCCCTGGGTGTGGATTTATGATGTTGGTACCACCATGAAAGATAGTAGTATAGTACAGAAATTTTTATGTAATGTAATTGGTGAGCCTCCAGAAATTTATGATAGCACATTAGTAGATGCAACAGCTAGAAACATACTTCAACATATGCATAATCTAGGGTATTATAATACTGAAATTGTATCAGAGATAACCCTAAGAAAAGGGCTTAAAATGGCAAATGTAAAATACCATATTTATCCTTTACAGCCTTATTCTCTACGAAATATAGATTTTAGTATAGAAAACAAGGCAATTAAGTCGTTTGTAATGGCTGATTGGAAAAAGTCGAAATTGGATACTGGAGTTATATTTACTACTGCCAGTATAAAGGCAGAAAGAACGCGAATCTCCGAAGATTTAAAAAACCTAGGCTTTTATTATTTTTCTAAAAAACAGATTTCATTTACGGCTGATTCAAATTTTCAAGAGCATCGAATAGATTTATCGCTAAATATAAAGCCGCTTGGAGTTAGTAAGGGCGATAGTGTTGTTACATTTAAGAGTAAGCAGTATAAAATTAAAAATATTTATATATATCCAGAAATAGCAAATAGTGGCCCGGATAATAATATAGACACTACCATAGTTAGGTATAGTGTTGATAATATTGATTCCCTAGACTTTTATTTTATACATAATGGAAAAATTGCAGTAAACCCTAAGAGTATAATAAATGCAATTTTCTTAAAACCCACAAGATTATATAAAGAAGATAATGTGGCTTATTCTTATAAATCATTATTTAACCTGTCTATATATAAGTATATAAAAATCAATTTTATAGACACCAAAGTTGATAATGGGAATTTTGGAGAATTAGATTGCATTGTGGAGCTTTCAAAATCAGATAAATTTAGTTTGAGTACCGAGAGTGAATTAAAAAATACAGCTGGTGATTTTGGTGTTGAACAGGGAGTGTCAATAATAACTAGGAATACATTTAAAGGTGGCGAAGTTTTGAACGTGAGTGTTAGAGGGGCGTTAGAGGTTCAGAATGTTACAAATACTGACAATGATGATATTAACAAAATATTAAAAATATTTAATACTTTTGAATTTGGAACAAATGTAAGTCTTGAAATACCTAGATTTTTGGCTCCTGTAAAGAGCAACTTTTTTTCAAGATATTTCAATCCTAAAACCAGAATTGGTCTTGGGTATAACTTTCAAGATAGACCCGATTATTCAAGGTATATTATTAGCTCAACTTTTGGTTATACATGGATAACTAATAAATATGTTTCTCAAATATTTAACCCCGTGGAGGTAAGTTCGGTTAAGATTAATCCTACGGATAGTTTTCAAAGTATAATCGATAATTATGAGGATCCTCGAATTAAGTATTCATATCAAGATCACTTGGTATTAGGAATGAGCTATTCATATATTTATAATGAAAGAAAATGGAGATCAAAAACACCCTTTGAGTTTTTCTTTGGTAAAATTGATGTTGGAGGAATTCCTTATGGAGTAGCTAGCAATTTGATAGGTAATACTAAAGATACACTAGGACAATACTGGGTTATGGGCTTACCCTATACTCAGTTTGTTAAACTTAGTACTGATTATCGTTATTATTTACCAATGGCACGAGGCTCAATGATGAATGTATTTAGGGTAAACTTTGGCATTGGAATACCTTTATTTGGATCTGTGGCAATTCCTTTTGAGAAGAGTTTTTATATTGGTGGGGCTAATAGTTTAAGAGCTTGGACCCTTGGTACTCTTGGCCCTGGTAGTTTCAATAGCAATACAAAAACTTTTGAAATGACAGGAGATATTAAAATTGAATTTAATTATGAATTCCGTTTTCCAATAAGTTCGAGTTTAAGAGGGGCGTTGTTTACTGATGTGGGTAATATATTCTTACTAAAGGCAAACGACCAAATGCCTGAAGGAGTGTTTCACTTTAATAATTTTTATAAGAAGTTAGCCGCCGATATTGGTTATGGAATTAGGTATGATCTAAGTTTTTTAGTGATAAGGTTTGATGTGGCGCATCCAATATATCAACCGTACTACAATAAAGGGCAAAGATGGAGTATGACAACCAAAGATTCAAAATTAATTTATACGTTAAATTTTGCAATTGGATACCCTTTTTAATTGTTTGCCAGGACAGAAGCATATTAATTGTTGCATAACCAATATGTTCTTTTACTATCGTAATATACAGCTGTATATGTAAGTTTAAGACGTAATTTTATCATCGAATTACTCTAATTAAACGAATTTTTTAACTAATTTCCGCTTGCGGAAATTAGTTAGTTCGATTAATCCGCCTGCCTGTCGGATTTCCTCCCGAGAGGGATGGCAGACAGGTTTAATTTGATGACTTTTTTGGATTGTTTTTTGCAATGTAGCAAGCATTTGATAGCTTTTCGAACGACCTTAATAATATTTGGTATATAGAGGTGTTATTTAAGGTGCGTTTACCCTGATTATTTACTCAAAGGTGAAAGTAATCCAACCCATTCTGCTAGTTAGCTTTTCTACATTAGTAGTGTATATTGTGGCTTTATCGTCAAGTACATTAATTAATCCGTAAGCCATCTGAAATTCTACACCAAGCTTAAAATACGCTAAATAAAACTCAAAACCAACTCCACCAGTAACCATTAGGTCATGAGGGTTGAGTTTTAATACTACCTCATCTGAAGTTCCTTGTTTATCTTTTTGTGATGCTAAGTCTAGACTATATCTTCCGCCAGCCAATACATAAGCTCTCATATTATTAAGATTGCCCTCGAATCTTTTGGACTTATACTTTACAGTAAGTGGAAAATCTAAGAAAGTACTTTCTACAGTTTTGGAATATTCTCCCTCTTCTCCTTGGCCAGTTTTAATAACATAATTCAGGTTTCGTTGTCCAAAGCTTAATGTTGGCACAAATCGTAAATCTAGATATTTTGCCATTTTCATATTGGCAACAATACCAATATTAAATCCCTGGCTTAATGATGGTTGTATTACCATTATAGTATCAATATACTCTTGTTGGTCAACAGGAAAAATATTGAAATTCATAGTATTCATTCCTAGAGTAAATCCAAAATGCCATTTTTTGTAATCATAATTTGGCAAATTTTTAGGCATATGTTGTGCGTTAAGATTAGCGACAGCCAACATAAACCCCAAGAAGAATAATATTTTGTTTTTTTTCATCATATTTTAGTCAATCAACGTAAAATTAGTTATTGTATTGCCTAATTATTTTTCGCCAATATATATACTTGATATTCCAGACGTAAGAGATTCGTAACTAGTATTTTTATATCCTACATTATCCATTATTTTGGTAAATTCTTCAAAAGCAGGAAACCTCTTTACCGATTCGGGCAAATATGTATACGCACTAGCATCATTAGATATAATTTTACCAAATGTAGGAAGTATATTATTTGAATAGAAACCATACATTTGTTTCATTGGGAAATTACGAGGTTGCGAAAATTCTAATACTATAAGAACGCCATTGTCTTTTAGTACGCGCTTTATTTCTGAAAGACCTTTTTCAAGATTCTCAAAATTGCGAACACCAAATGCCACCATTGCCAAATCAAAAGTATTGTCGTCAAAAGATAAATCTTCGGAGTCTTCTTGCTGAAGGGTAATGAGATTATTAAGACCTTTTTTGTTTACTTTATCGATACCTACATTAAGCATGTTTTGCGAAATGTCAATACCTACAATTCTTTTTGGCTTGGCTTTACTAGCAACTATTGCAAGGTCGCCAGTACCTGTAGCAATGTCCAATATGGATTCGGGCTTCCGACTTTTTATTATTTTCAACACTTTATTTCGCCAATAATAATCTATGCCAAAGGAAAGAAAATGGTTCAAAAAATCATATTTTTCAGCGATACTGTCAAACATATTTTCGACCTTTTCTCGTTTGTTATTTCCCTCTAACTGGTCTAAGTGTTCTTGATTTTCAATCATCATATTAATGTAATATATTGCGGCGAAGATAATGCTTTTTTACTCGTTAACTCCTTTATTATTGTTTAAGTACAGGTGAGTAGAGGTCCAATTTATTCTTTATACTCCCATTAATAAAATAATTTCTAAGATTAAAATAATCTATTACATACATAATCTATAATCTAATAATTTGTGCATTTTGATAAGCTTTATATAAATACAAGTTATTGAATTACAGTAGTTAGTAGTTTGCCGTGGTGTAAATTTATTAATTTAGATAAAAAAATATATCATTAAGATGAGTTTGTCTTGGCCTCAGTACGATTATTGTAAAAAGCTAATATTAAATATTAATATATGTTATAGGTTTTTTCGAAGTCAAACATAATAATTATTAATAAAACCGTAAGTTATATGTCTTCAAAAAGTTAGTTAAAATAAATTAATATTTTTTTTAGGACAATAATAAATTATGTATACCTTTGTGCTGTATTATTGTTGCTTTTATTATTTAATTGAATTTTATAGCTTGATTAAACACAAAAAATCAATTAATTAGAATTACAGAGTTGAAAAAATAAAATTATTATGAATTATAGAATCATATTACTTTTTACTGTTTTGTTAGTAAGTACTGTTGATTTAAGCGCAAAACGCTATAATCCTTACGGAGCTGATTGGGCATTAGGTGTTCATTTTGGAGGAACAAGTTTTTTTGGAGATATTAATGAAGGGAATGCTATTAAGAGTACTCCTTTTAGTAAATATTTTTATCAAAATGCTAGCTTTATGGGCGGTATTGTATTAGATAAATGGTTTGGACCTTATGTTGGTCTTACGGGTAGTATACAATATGGCGAATTGCAAGGGACAAAGGCTGAAAACAATAAGTGGTTTCAAGCAAAAATATTTGAATACAGTTTGTCTGGTGTAGCTAATCTTAGTAATTTAATATTTGGAATTAACCGTAGAAGAAACCATACAGTATATTATAGTTTAGGTATTGGCATGTCTGAATCTAGATCGTGGAAATATAAAGCTGATGATGTTAGTGGGAAATACCCTATTGGTACAAATGGTTTTGGAGAGCCTAGTAGCGAAGGTGGGGATTATATTCCAATGACCGAAACTATTGTTACTACAGCCTTAGGCGTAAAATTTTATGTGGGCTCAAATATTAGCGTTAATCTAGAAGGTAGTATACATGCTATTAATTCTGATAAACTAGATGCGCACGTATACGATAATAAAACTTTTTTATCAAGACTAGAAGGTTATACTTATTTTAGTGTAGGAGTTCAGTATCACTTTGGAAGTGATGGTAGATATGCTACTGCACATCGTCATAAATCTCGTTATGACAGCGGTAGAGGTGGAGCAACAGAGATTAATATGCGTAAACGTAATAGAGCTTGGAGAAGAATACAAAAGAAGAAACATAAAAGATTTAAGTACGATTAATAGAATTTAATCTCAAAAAATAGTTCCTTACTGAATGTGAGGAACTATTTTTTTTGCCATTATTTTAGAAAAATGCTCTTAATTGTAAACTCCCCACATGAATTATATCTGTGCCTTCACTTTTTCTACCATTATACATTATATTAAGTTGTAGGTTATTTAGAATATTTCTTTGATAGTTTATAATCCACGATAGGTTATTCCCCGGCATAAAACCTTGGAGCATTTCAAATGCAATCGCCCCAGTTGTTAATCCTGAATACTTAATATTAATATACTCAACGGAGGCTGTCCAGCTACCATTATTTAGTAAACTATATTTAGTACTTAAACCAAATTTATATGATTGGCTATTTTCTCCACCGTAGTCTATGCTATTATTTTTATACTCAATACTTATGGGAAGTGAAATTCTCAATACTCTATTGGGTTGATAGCTTAGTTTAGTTTTAGTTTTTCTGTTTTTTATATCAAACTCTTTATCCTTATAAAAATCAGATATTGATAGTTTTTCACCCATATTTCCCTCCAATTGCAATAGGAATATTCTATTAATATTCCAACGAAGTTTTATTTGATGCTCATGCCTGCTTCTTCCCTGATAGCCATTCATCATCAATACTTTATTATTATTGTGTAAGTATGTATAGTCTATACCGTATTTAGAATGCCCTCTATTAAAATAAAATGTATTTCTAAAGGAGGTATTTATACTCATAAGCGAAGTGTCATTTATATTATGGTAAAAAGGGTTAGCATATTCCTGCCAGTTTGAGTTTAATGTTTTTATGGAACTTCTATAGACTAGTTGATTAGCAAATTTTGATATTGTTTTTAATATTATTGAATTACTTTGTCGCCATATTCTTGATGGACTTAGAGTTATGGAAGTGCTAAAAGTATTATTATAAGTTTTTATATAATCATTGCTTGGCACATATATTCTTATATAATTTGCTTGGTCTTTAAATATTGCAATTTCAAACTCATCAAGTTCTTTTACGCCATTATTATTATAATCGTTCCAAGAGTATACTCCCTGACCCGCCGCGACTTCTATATACGCATAATCTTTTCTACTTTCCATTCCTGAGCCAATTTCATAAAAACTTGATGCTTGCACACTTCCTTTATAAATATTTAAAAAATGTTCCACTCGCCCAAGAATTGTATTTTCGGGTTTAATTGTAGTTTTTATTGTATCGATAATGCTGAGTTTGCGATAATCAGCGGATAAGCTTAGTCTGTTATTTTTATTTCTTAGAAGTTTATATTCAAATCCAAACTCATTTGCTTGCATTGATTTGTTAAATTCAAAAGCATGCGGTGAATAATCGTCTCTATGTTTATAATGGAGTCTAATATTATGATTGAATTTATCGGGAGTTTGAATAAAAGCCTCATATTGCTGATATTTATATGAGTTCAAATAAAGGGAATCATTATTAATATAAGTGAATTTATTATTTTCAGCATCTTCAATTATTCCAATGGTAATAAATGACAGCTCTTTCTGAAGGCTAATATTATGCCGCAAAAAACTTGTGTTTCTGTTTAATTCCTTAGTTGAAGTATAGGTAACTTTTGATCTAAATTTCCAATTATTAATATCAGTATTTGCAATAAGGGAGTTTTTCTTACCATCATAATTATCACCGGTCCAGTATTGCTGATAATCGTATTTAAATAATGAGGATTTATCATCTTTTAAAGAAATGGTAGCATCAATTTTTTGCTGATTACCATTAATTATTTCTTGCGAATTCCAGTTGCGTCTAAATTCAATATCCCTATATCTTTCAATTGGAGTAAAATCCTTATCAATATATTCATAATTTGCCTCACTTAATATTTGCCAATTAGCTTTCTGTCCAATATATATTTTATTTTCAAAACCAACTTTATAAGCGTAGTTTGTATTATTTTCATCATTATATGGCGATAATAAATT
>JAOZSY010000088.1:0-1973 GCA_029939445.1 Bacteroidales bacterium | reverse complement strand
TTTCCATTAAATGCAATACTATCTGCCGATGGGCTAATGGCTTTATGTAAACTATCACCAATACCATACAATAATTGAAGTTGGGCATCACTTAACTCTTGATCAAGAGCTTGGTTTTTTAAATCAGTTTCGGTATAATAGTGAGTGCCAATTTTAATTTTATTAGTGCTAAAATCAAAGCCAGCATTGGCAAGGTAGCGGGCATAATTGCGTACCGAATACTGAAACTCTACACTTATGCGTTTATCCTTTGTTATTAGCACCTTAGGAGTAAAAGTTATTTCAGCTGTATTATAGTCAATTACGTAGTCGTAATTTTGCCCTCTTTGCATTTCTTTTCCATCAATAAATATTCTCTCAGTACCTGATAGTACTATAATTGCTCTTTCAAAATTTGCTCCACTCAGTTTATAAGGCCCTTGATTTCCCTCTATTGCGGTAATATTATTTCTAGCATATTTTCCTTTACTTAAAGCAATGCCTCCATATACATTTAGTGTTTTATTATTGTTTAGTTTAAGATTTACACTGGCGTTTGCTCCTTGAGCTTTTTTATGATATCGTAAGTAATTTGATTTGGGATTTCTCATCTCAAAATCACCAGCAGTTATTTGCCCGTTTTTGTGCTTTAACTGAATAAAAACTTTGTCAAAGTCCTGTAATTGCTGCGTATTGCCATCGGGTTGTATTGGGATATTATCATCAGAAATTGAGGCTATTAATTCAAGATCTTGAGAAATATTTCCTGCAATTTGTAAATTCATATGCGACATGACACTTAAATTTTGACTATTACCCACTGATACTGTCCTGGAAATACTACCATCTTTCTGAAAATTGTTTAATCCAAGATAAGATCGGCTGTTATTATTTTGCTTTTTATAATAGCTGAAAAAATCCAGCTCTGCATTTCCTTTTTTGGGATTATTAGTCCATTTTTTGTGAGAATACTCTGCATATAAATCCAAAGGAAATATCCGATACTCTATACTTAGAGGAGTAATTTCATTGTCAGAATTTATTTTAACGCCATGGTTCTTGGCAAAGTATGTATAGCTACTCTTGTTTAGAGGATTGTTATTTGCATCTTTTATCGAAATAGTATTTGGTAAAACTAAACTATCTAGGAAAATTGTATCGCTAATATTATAAACTATTTTTGTGTGTACAGAAGTTTGCTTTTGTGCAATTATTGAGGTTGACAAAAGTATCAGTAATACCAAAAATGTAGTTTTATTAGTATTCAAAAAAAGCTGTGTTTTATTTTTATAAAAGTACAGTTTTTGATTTTACATTTTTAAATTAATAATTACTATTAATAATTACTTAGAATAGTGTTGTTTTAGCAGCAAATTGTATTGTTAAAAATAGGTTAAATCTATTTTTATAAATCTGATATTCCTAATATTTTTCCTGGAAAATTACTGCAATGGGTCTTTTTATTCTGCCAAAATTATCCTGCCCATAAGGAGTTATAGATTTTTGCAATGGCAGGCTTAATCACTTTTAGAAAGTAGATTGTGATTTTAATTAATGACAGAGTGTTATTTTATTATCAGAAAAGCCCATTATTACAAAAACTAACAGAGACCCCCATAGTTGTTAATATTTATGTGTTTATGTGAAAAGTGTTTTGGGAAAAGGGGTGATTTGTTTAAATTCTAACACATAAAGCAATCTTTATTGTATTAATAAAGTTGTGTATTTTAAAAAAAACTTATATTTTTAGCAACTTAAATCTTTTTGTATTGTCAATGGTACATTATTGAAAGATATTGAACAAAAGACTTACACAAAATCAATTTTTATTAATTTATACAAACACATTATGAAACAAGTTTTACTCATTGTTGTTTTAGTTATAGCAACAGCTATCGGTTCGGTTAAGGCGCAAGTTTTTACTGAAGATTTCGAAGGGGCAACTATTGGTTTAACCTCAACTACTTCCGACGCCACAAATGGTTCTGTTTGGG
>JAOZSY010000307.1 GCA_029939445.1 Bacteroidales bacterium | reverse complement strand
ATTAATTATTTATTTTTCCCCCATTCCTTATCAAAGTCTATAAGGTATTTATTTAAAGTATCTTTCATATCTTTTCTTAATAGAAGTATACCAAAAAGATTGGGAAGTGTCATTGCTGCTATGGCAATTCCTGAGAAAGTCCATATAATGGTTGTATCTACAAAGGAGGCTATAAAAAAACCTAAAATATATAGTACTCTATAATGCACAACATATTTAACTCCAAAAAGATAAGTAACAGCTCTGCCTCCATAATATGACCAAGCAATAGCTGTAGAAAAAGCAAATAATAGTAAGCCAATTGTAATTATATATTCGCCTACATCACCAAAGTAGCTTCTTTTAAAAGCTTCTATTGTAAGTGGTGCGCTATTAATTAAACTCATTCCTGATATTGTATATTTGGTGTTTTCAAAATCACCATCCTTAATAATAATATCACCAGTATAAAGTTTATTATTTAGCTTAACAATAATATCTTCAGCAATAGAGCGAGAATGAAGTATGGTTAAGTGGTTTTGTATTTGACCTTCTATTACCTCTAAGTTACCAGAGAATAAGCCAATTTCTTTCTTATTTACATTATAGCGATATAAATCGTCAGCATCTTCACCATTAGAGATATTATACTCCTTATCAAGTACTTTTGTACTAGCATATTGGAAAGTATTTTGATATTTTTCGTTCCACACACCAGAGGTAACAATAGCCAATCCTGTAAGTGTACAAATTATTACAGTATCGATAAAAGGCTCAAGAATAGCAACCATTCCTTCGGAAATAGGCTCATGAGCTTTAGCCGCGGCATGGGCAATAGGAGCAGACCCTTGTCCTGCCTCGTTTGAAAACAAGCCTCTATTTACACCTCTATTGAAAGCAAACGCAAAAGTAGCCCCAAGGAAGCCCCCAGTAGCTGCAGCACCATTAATAACACCTCCGAAAATAGCATCAAGAGCTGGAATAATATTCTCCCAATTGTATAATATAACTCCAAGTACACCAATAATATATACTAGAGCCATAGCAGGTACAAGTTTGTCAGTAACTTTTACAATTCTTTTAATACCACCAATAATTACAAAGCCAAGAAGAATTGATAATACTAGACCAGTAATCCATTGTTCAATACCAAAAGTAGAATAAACGGATGTGCTAATACTATTTATTTGAGGCATATTTCCTGTGCCAAAAGATGAAAGAATTGTAGCAAAAGCAAAAATAGCTGCTAGCCATTTCATATTAAGCTTATTCTTCATATAATACATTGGACCACCAGCAATAGATCCATCAGCTGCTACTTCGCGGTATTTGTGAGAAAGACTAACTTCTACAAATTTGGTAGTCATACCAAGAAATGCTGTTACTATCATCCAAAATAGTGCAGAAGGACCTCCTAAATGAATAGCCAATGCTACACCAGCAATATTTCCTGTGCCTACAGTTCCTGAAAGTGCTGTGGCTAAAGCCTGAAAGTGGGTAGCGTCTCCTTTATCGGTTGCTTTATCATATTTTCCACTTACAATTTGTAAAGCATGTTTAAAAAACCGAATCTGTGGAAATCGTAAATATATTGTAAAAAATAAGCCTGTTCCTAGCAATAGAAACACAAACCAAGTAGAACCTCCTACATATGAATCTAATAATTTTAAATATTCATTTAATTGTTGCATAATATATTTTATTATTATTATGTTGTTAGTTTAAGAGCAGTTTACACATTTTCTGCTTTCAGGCATTATCAATATTCTTCCCATTTGAATGGCTGCTCCACAATTGAGACAGATTCCGAAATCATCATTATTAATATTATCCAGTGCAGCTTGTAATCCGTTTTTTTGAATAAGTTTCTTATCAAGACTAGCCTGACTAATACTTTGATTATTAATAGCATCCATGCGGCTTACTCTGCCAATAGCACAGTCTGGAGCAATAGGTTTAACTTGCTCCTTTAATTCAATAATCTGATTCTCAGTTTTTACTAAACGTTTCCTAATCTCTTGGGCAAGTTTATCTTTTTCAGCTTCTGTCATAAGTATGCGAAAATAAAGAAAAATATAAAGTAATGTACTTTTAACTTTCGACTTGTTTTTTAAAAAGGCTAAGGGCTAAAGTTGAAAAGGCTAAAGTTGATAATACTATGTGACCTTATGTTCCTTATGTGTCTAATGTGGTTCTTTTAAAGGAGAGCCAATGTGTTTAACCTTAGCTACTAAGTTGTTTCTTGCCTGTTTTAAAAGTAAAGAACTTCTGCACAAGGAAACTGTAAATTACAACAACAGATACAGTTACAATTTTGCCAGGTAAAGGCCAAAAATTTAGTGTTTCTACAAATAGTTTTAGTAGGAAATAGTGTAATACAATTGATCCTCCAACACTTATTGCATAGCGTGATAATTGCATCTTGCCTTTAATTCTTGAATCGGTAAAGGTTACGTACTTTGCTAGTAAGAATCCAGTAGTAAATGTTATTGGAAATACAAAAATGAAAGCTGCAATATGGGGACTCATGGCAGTAAATCCTAATTCAACTATGGATTCGTTTACTACATAATGATAAAATATATAATATAGAAATATATCTAATGCCATATTTACACCTCCTGTAGCAGCATATTTATAGGTTTCGTATGGCAATGCTTTTTTGAATAAAGGATAAAAAATATCCAATATTCTAATGATAAAAAGGCCAATGTTTTCTGCTATTGTTTTCATATTTTCTTATTCTAACAGCCATACCTGGTCTGCCGACAGGCAGATGCAGTCGCATGAAAAAAATAATCATTTGATTGTGTTCCGATAGTTATTGGAATAAATAATTTTTTTTGTCATGCTCGTTTCATATTGTTTAGAGAATACAAAGCAACAAAAAAAAAG
>JAOZSY010000306.1 GCA_029939445.1 Bacteroidales bacterium | reverse complement strand
TTACATAATATTAAGCCGAGACCTGTTCCTGTTTCATTTTCTGTTCCTTGTGTTGATGTGTTCTTATCAATACGAAATAAATCATTAATTTTATCTTTTGAAATGCCTATGCCTGTATCTGAAACAGAAATTTCAATAAAATTACTATTATCTTGTTTTTTAGATGATATTACAATATTTCCATTTTTGTTTGTAAATTTTATCGCATTTGATATTAAATTTCTATACACTGTCGCAATCATATTTTTATCTGCATAAATCAATTCATTTTCTGAAATAGCATCTAAAACTGTAATTTTCTTTTTGTCTGCCGACCCTTGAAGGTCTAACATGATTTCAAATAATAGTATCTTTAAATATAATTTTTCGGGGGAATAATTAATTCCATCTGATTGTGAACGAGACCATGTAAGCAAATTTTCTAATAATTTAAATGCATTTTTAGCACTACTATTTCCTAATTTAATTAACTCATCTCGCTTTTCATCATCATATTTTTTGTGATTTTCCAAGAGAATATTAGAAAACCCTAATATAGCATTAAAAGGGCTTTTTAAATCATGTGCAATTATTGAAAAGAATTTGTCTTTGGTGTTATTACTTTCTCTTAATTTGGCTTCACTTTCTTTTAAGGCTTTTTCAGCTTTTATACGGTCACCAACATTTCGAGTAGTTCCTATAATTTCAATTTCGTTTGCAGAATTATAACGAAAATTTGTAGAAATTTCTATCCAAACTAAACTACCGTCTTTACATTTTTGTTGAAAAATATTTACTTGAATTGCATTGTCATTGGGATTTTTAATAAACTTTTGAGTTTCAACTCTTATTATCTCGTCTGCTCTTTTTGCAGATTCAGTCGTTAACTTTTCCTTTAAACTTTGTTGAATAGACTCTTCTGCTGTATAACCGGTAATTTTATATTCAGATGGGCTCTTGTATGTAAATTTATTTTTGGAAATATTTAATATCCAAATAACATCGGAAACTTGTTCAGTAATCAAACGATATTTCTCTTCGCTTGCTTCGGCTTTTGCTTTTATTTCTTTTAATTCCTGATTATCAACAAGTAATTTTAAGTCTGTTTCAAAATGCTGCTTAATTTTTAACAACAAATCTTCATAATTTTTACTGTAATCGTTTTCTTTATTGTCTAATAAACAAATAGTTCCAAAAACATCATTATTTGGCCAATTTATTGGAAATCCTAAATACGAAATCATATTCAAATCAATATCTGGGTTGTTATCTTTCCAAACAAATGATTTTGTTGCATCCGGGACTAACAATTTTTTTTGTGTTCCTATTACAGTTTCGCAATACAGACCATAAATAAGCTCGGCTTTCTCACCAACTTCATAAGGATTTCCATCAGTTTGACTCTTCAAAAAAATTTCAATCGTATTTTCATTCAGTTTCATTATCAATGCAGACGGAATATTCACAATTTTAGCTGTTACATCTATCAAAGATTGCCACTTATTAATAATTTCAGAATTAATTTCAGGCATATCATCAGTTGTTATCGAAACTGTTTTTTGTTTCTGAAATTCTCTTATTGTTACTGTTGATTGTTTTTTTTTCATCTGAAACTAAATTTTAGTTGGTGCTAACGTTAAGTATCTGGCAAGTAGGGCAGTAGAAAACAATAAACTTTCGGGTTTGCACTGAGCCAAATCGTTATATTTTGTTTTTAGTTTATTCATTTAAAAAGCCAAATCAAAGATTTGGCGTGGTTAGTATATAGCGTTGAATTTTCGTCAACTACCGAACACCCTATTTGCGATATACAGTGTTAGCAACATATTTAGTCTAATAATTTAACCTTCGGTTTTAGAACTTTAAAGCCATAAATCATCACTACAGCCTGTGTTAAAATACCAATTCCTAATCCTATTAATTGTTCATTCATAGAAATTATATTTTGAGAAGCAAAGTAGTAGATTGTATAAATCCCTATAGGAATATTTAAAAATAAGCTCACAAAAAAACCAGGGTTGTATCTGTATTTAAAAAACATTCCTACGTGTGAAAGTGCATTTATAATGGAAAAATATGCAGTCCATATTCCAATAGAAATGTCAACGTAACCGGATAAAATTGCGGAGAGAGGATATGCAATATAGATGATCGGTATGTTAATCCAAAAAGATGCTACGTCATCTAATGGAAACTTTTCTCTAGTAGACCCCAATATTTTATTGTTAAAGAACTTTACAAAGCCACCAGGCAAGATATATTCTTCAAATTGATGGAAGAGATATACTACAAATTGTATCCAAATTAGGAATAATGCAAAATCTGTTTCAAGTACAAAAAGAAATAACACAATCAGCATGTAAACTGCTATGAATATTGTCGATTTGTACCAATTGTCATATAACCATTTCATAAACTTATTTTTTATGTTTTATTGTTGCTAAACTATATATATCTACCCCCGCTGCTGCGCGATTCCTATCGCGTTGCAAACCATAAACTTAGCTAAATTAACTATTTTACAATTTACAACTCCTTCATTCATTTAGCAAATATAAAAAATTATCCTTTATAATAATATGCTAATTATAATTTTGTCCACCTCCGCTATGGCTCTCGATAAATGGGTTGTTAGTTAGTATGCTTGGTTGTGGTAACTATTGGAGCATGTTATACTGATGGAACGCGATAATTCCGATAATTATCGGAACGCTGCACCAGCGCCATAGTGGTATTCACCGATAAGTCAGTGCAGACTGTGCGCTATCTGATAAAAATATACTACTGGTCTGTATTTCCTTGTTATCTAGCACTATGCGATGAAATTGGCGTGGGCTTAGCCTTGCAAGTAACGTTAAGTATATGAATCGTTGGGCTGTTAGAATTATTAATTATCAAAGATAAA
>JAOZSY010000087.1 GCA_029939445.1 Bacteroidales bacterium | reverse complement strand
CGAGCTCTAATACGTAGAGCATTTTGCCAAGCAAATACCAAGGCCGAAACTATGATTCCTACAAATACAGCAACCGCTAAATCCTCAACCACAGTAATAAGGGTAACAATACCGATTACAAAAAGATCGTGAGTAGGAATTTTCCCAATAATTTTGAAAGTACTCCACGCAAAAGTTCCTATTACTACCATAAACATAACTCCCACAAGAGCCGCAATAGGAACCATTTCTATATATTCAGAAGTGAAGAGTATAAATATAAGCAGTGTTCCTCCCGCTACTATTCCCGATAAGCGACCTCTACCACCAGATTTTATATTAATAATACTTTGGCCAATCATAGCACAACCGCCCATTCCACCAAACATTCCATTAACCATATTAGCTGTTCCCTGTGCAATACATTCCTTATTACCATTACCATGGCTTTCGGTAAGCTCATCAATAAGGTTCATTGTCATTAACGACTCAATAAGCCCAATTGCCGAAAGAATTAATGCATAAGGAAGTATTATTTTTAAACTCTCCCATGTGAAAGGAATAATTGGAATAGCAAAAGATGGCAGTCCGGCAGCCAAGCTACCATTACCATCAGCGCTTCCAGAAGCTACAAAACTACGTACTGTTTGAGTATCAATATCAAAAAAGATTACTACTCCTGTAACCAATAGAATAGCTATAAGTGTAGCAGGTATTTTCGTTGAAATTTTTGGAATAGTAACCATCAATATCATTGTAGCAACTACTAATCCTATCATCACATAAAGCGATGTTCCTTGCATCCATTCGCCATCTACTTTAAACATTCCCAATTGAGATAGCATAATAACAATTGCAAGACCATTTACAAAACCCATCATTACGGGGTGTGGAATCATTCGTACATATTTACCTAGCTTAAAAACTCCAGCAAGAATCTGGAAAAGCCCAGTGAATAAAAGAGTAACAAAAAGGAACTGCAAGCCTATTTCGGGACCAGAATATCCTAGAGTTTCAGCATACTGACTACCTTCGGTAACAAGCCCTACCATAACAACAGCCATAGCACCTGTAGCGCCAGAAATCATTCCTGGGCGACCACCAATAATAGCTGTAATCAAAGCCATCATAAAGGCTCCGTAGAGACCAATGATTGGAGAAATACCAACAATAAAAGCAAAGGCTATTGCCTCTGGCACTAATGCTAAAGCAACTGTTAGCCCTGAAAAAATATCGTCCTTTACATTCATCTGAGTTTTTTCAACCCATTTGAATTTTTGCATGTTTAGTTTCATTATCTTATTTTCTATATTTTCTTACTGAAAAGTGTAATTTTTTGCGGCTGCAAATGTATACTTATTTGTTATTAATAAAATGTTTAAAATTCCTAAAATTAGATTGTTATACAAAATAATAAACTTATTTTAATATTCATCTAATATTTGTAAAATTTTATATTTTACACTAAATTTAAAGTGAACTATTTAAATAATTAAGACATAGGTGTTAAATATCACTTTTAGTATTTCCCAAATAAATAATAGGAACGAAAGAAAATAAATTATAACCCCCTAATTATATATCAGTTATGGCTGTATTAAAAATTCAAATTTTGCAATAGAAAAAAATAGGTCTTCTAAAAAAAAAATTACGTGCTATAGAAAAAGCTTTACTTTTGACACCGTTATATAATTAACACTAGTTAAATAATTAACAAAATAATATTATTAAGAACTATTTTATTATACCAAATTTAAAAATATAAAGACAGCAAACTATATAATACATTAAGGTATAATATAGTTTGAACAAAATTTTAGAGAAAAATCAAATAAATACAAATATATATACTAAAAACAGAATTATGAATAAAATTTTTACCCTTTTTGCAGTCCTACTAATCTCAGCAACTAGTTATGCTCAGTTTAGTTTGTATGGTGAATTTAGACCAAGAGTTGAATTTGACCACGGAAACAAGAACCTTCAAACAGAGCAAGATCAGATGTTTAATCTTTTTACTTCTCAACGTACACGTTTGGGGCTTGATTTCAAACAAGAGAAATGGAAAGTTGGTTTACAAATTCAGGATGTTAGAATTTGGGGGCAAACTGCTCAATTAGCTCAAACAGATGGAGCAACTACTACTATTCATCAAGCATGGGCGGAGCTTATGCTGTCAGAGAAATTATCCGTAAAGGCGGGTCGTATGGAACTTGCTTACGACGACCAGCGTATTTTGGGAGGTGTAAACTGGGCTCAGCAGGCGCGCTCGCACGACCTAGCTTTATTTAAGTATGAGGATGGTTTTAAGATTCATCTTGGAATTGCTGTTAATCAAGTACAGACTCGCAGTTTCAATTTCCCAAAAACATATAAATCAATGCAATTCTTATGGTTTAATAAGGAATTCTCGGATTCATATACATTAAGTGTATTAGCATTGAATAACGGAGTGGATGATGTGGTATTAAACAATGCTAATCCCGGTGCAATGACTACATATTCACAAATTATAGGACAGCGTTCTGTATTTAAAACTTCAGGATTTGTTATTGGGTTCAACTTTTATTACCAAATGGGTAAAGATAAAGGAACATATTCTGAGAATAATGAGGATTTCCATAAAGGCTATTCGGCTATGAATATTGGCTTAGATGTTTCATATAAGTTAAGTGATAATATAACACTTGGCTTGGGTTATGAATATTTATCTGGTAACAGTCAAACCGATACTACTGCTGATTATGGCAAGAAGAACCATGCGTTTGCTCCACTTTACGGAACAAACCATAAATTTAATGGTTGGATGGATTACTTTTATGTAGGAAACCATGGAAACAGCGTTGGCCTTCAGGATATATATGCTAAGGTAGATTATTCAAAAAATAAGTTTATTGCAGGAGCAGCTCTACATTATTTTATGTCGGCAGCAGAAATTCTTGATCAAGAAACTACATTTAATACTGGAGATATTACAGCAATGTCATCAGGCTTAGGTATGGAATTAGACACATATGTAGGTTATAAGCACTCAAAGGGTGTTATTATAAAAGCTGGTGTATCTGGCATGTTTGACTCTGCAAGCTTAAGAATGTTGCAATCAGATTATAGTGTTAATCCAATTGCAAAGCCTGCAATGGGAGCTTCTAACTGGTCAGCATGGTTAATGCTAGTTGTTAAGCCTACATTTATTAATGGCAAATAAGATTAGACCCTACATTAAATATAATGAAATTGGAATTTTACTTTAATTAAAAAACAAGTAACATTCTAATTTTCATACCACACTAAAAAGAATAAGATTATGAAGAATAATGTATTAAAGAAAATATCGATTGCAAGCTTTGTTATTGCTATTGCTTTTTTTGGATACATCGTTTATGCTTCAAAAATGCCATCTTATATGTCAAGTGATCCCAAGGCGTGTATTAATTGCCATGTGATGAATACTCAATACGCAACTTGGCAGCATAGTTCTCATGCAAGAGAAGCTGTATGCGTTGATTGTCACTTACCACGAGATGGATTTTTCAATAAATATAAAGCAAAAACGATTGATGGGTGGAACCATTCCAAGGCCTTTACCATGAATACTTATGATCATGCAATGAAAATAAGTGATGATGGGGCTAGGCGTGTTCAAGACAACTGTATCTCTTGTCATAAGAGTTTAGCTTCTCAAATTTCAGCTAATGCAGCTCAGTATCATAATTATGATAGTCCTGAGGTGCAGAATGGCAGAAGATGTTGGGAATGTCATAAGTCAGTTCCACACGGAAAAGTTAGAGCAATAAATACCACACCTTATAATTTGGGAGTGAAAGAAGTAAAATAAATAGGGAAATAACTAATAAAACTTAATAAATTTAAAATTATGAAAATAAATTACAAACTGTTATTAGTAGTCTCGATAGTGGCTATAGTAACTATGGGTTTTTTGGCTAGTAGTATCAACGAAAGAGAAGAAGAACGCGTTGAATTAAACAAAACACCAGAAATTGCTCATGAAGACAGAGCAAAAAATGAATCTTGGGCAAGATATTATCCTCGCCAATATGGATCATGGATAAAAACAAAAGAAGGTGATGAATTAACGGATATGTTGAAGGATAAACCTCAACTTGCAATCCTATGGTCGGGATATGGTTTTGCTAAGGACTATAATGCTCCAAGAGGACATTATTATGCTGTGCAAGATAATAGAAACACATTAAGAACAGGAGCTCCTGTGGATTCAAAAACAGGACCAATGCCAACAGCATGTTGGACTTGTAAATCACCTGATGTACCTCGTATGATTGAGGAAGATGGCGAACTTGAATTCTTTACTGGCAAATGGGCTAAGTATGGACCTGAGATTGTAAATTCAATAGGTTGTTATAATTGTCATAACCCAAAAACTGCTGAACTAGCAATGCATGTACCGCATTTAGATCGTGCATTAACAGCCGCGGGACTACCAACTTTTGAAGAGTCGACTCATCAAGAGAAACGTAATTTGGTTTGTGCGCAATGTCATGTTGAGTATTACTTCAAAAAGACAGAATGGACTGACGAAAATGGCGTGAAAAAAGTTGCCAAAGTAGTAACATTACCATGGAAATATGGTTTAACTGCTGAAGGTGCAGAGAAGTATTATGATGAAGTTGGACATACTGATTTTGTAAATAAAATTTCTAAAGCTCCAATATTGAAAACTCAACATCCAGGTTATGAGTTATACAAATCAGGTATTCATGGCCAGAAAGGTGTTTCATGTGCTGATTGCCATATGCCTTATACTCAAGAAGGATCAGTAAAATACTCTGATCACCAATTACAAAATCCATTAAACACAATGGATAGATCGTGTATGCCATGTCACCGCGAGAGTGAAGAGAAGTTGAAGTCGATAGTTCACCGCAAGTATGAGCGTAAAGATCAACTTCATGAGCTCGCAATGGATAACTTAGCCAAAGCTCACCTCGAAACTGCGAAAGCAATGGAAGTAGGTGCTACAGATGAGGAGCTAAAGATTATTAGAGATGATATTCGTAAAGGACAATGGAGATGGGATTATGCAGTTGCATCACATCCTTCATTCTTTCATGCGCCAGAAGAAACTCTTCGCTTATTAGCTGTTGCAAATGATTATGCAATGAATGCAAGAGTGAAATTAGTATCTGTTTTGGCAAAGCATGGTGTAATGGATTTTTCGGCACCAGATTTTTCTACTAAAGAAAATGCTCAGAAGTTAGCAGGTGTTCCTTTGGAGAAACTAGTTGCAGCAAAATTAGAGTTTAAGAAAACTTTGGAAAAAGAATGGATTAAACAAGCTAAAGAAAGAGGCCTAGTTTCTGAAAAAACTCTTAAAGGATCAGACCCTGAGTCTTCATATTTTAAGAATTAGTAATTAATATATTGCTTTAATCATATATTAAACAATATGATAAGCTTATAAATATCTATAATAATAAAACTGATAGATGTTTTATTGAAAATGAAATCCCACCTGCATTGTAGGTGGGATTTTGTTACATTTGTACTTTGCAATTAACCTACTAAAACAGGAAAATTGCTATACTTATACTAAGAAAAATTATATAATAAAGCGATGATAAACAAAATATTCTCTTCATATAGAACAATGTATATTCTATTGTTCGTTTTAGCCACTGCTGCGGCAATTGCTACATTTTTGGAAAACGATTATGGTAATAATTTTGCCAGAGAATATGTATACACAAGTTTATGGTATCAAGTTATATTCTTGCTTTCGGTAATAAATATGGTTGTTATATTTGTGAAAGCTAAAGTTAAGCTTTTACGCCCTGGTCCAATATTTCATTTTGCTATTATTATAATTCTTTTAGGAGCTTTTGTAACTCATAATTTTGGTATTGATGGGCTTATGCATATTCGCCAAGGAGATCAATCAAATTCTGTAATTGTAGGAAACCAGCATATAGAAACCCCATTTTCCATTAAGCTTAACAAATTTGAACTTAAAAGATATCCGGGGAGCGAAGCACCTTCTGAATTCAGTTCTGATGTTATTGTTTTTGAGAAAAATGGAGATAGCTTTAGAACTAATATATATATGAATAATACATTAACGTATAAAGGTTATAAATTTTTTCAGTCATCTTACGATACTGATGAGAAGGGAACAATACTATCGGTAAATAAAGACCCTGGAGTAGAGCTTACTTATATTGGTTATGCTTTATTATTTTTAGGCCTACTCTTAACTGTATTTGATAGAAAATCTCGTTTAAGATTCTTAATTCGTAAGATTAAGAAAATGCCAATAGCTACAGTATTATTGCCATTGATGATAATGGGAGGGGCTCAAGAAAACTATGCTCAGAAAGCTGAATACAGCGAGTATATAGAAGCTTATATTGTAGATCATAGAGATAATTCTAAAGAGCTGGCAGCCGATTTTGGAAAACTAATAGTACAAGGGCCAACTGGCAGGATGAAGCCTTTGGATACGCAAAACAAAGAAGTTCTTAATAAACTTACTGGCAAAAGCACATGGAATGGAATGAATGCCAATCAGGTGATTTTGGGAATGTTTTCGCGACCAAATATATGGAAGAATGTAAATATTATTAAAGTGAAAACCCCTCGCTTGCGTAAGTTATTGGGTGTTCCTAGTACCCAAAAATATTTATCATTCGCAGATTTTTTTGAAGATGGAAAATATAGATTAACTAAAGAAACCAATGCAGCAAATCAATTAAACCCTTCGCGAAGAGGAACTTACGAGCGCGACCTTTTGCAAGTTGATGAGCTACTGAATGTGGCATTTATGTCGTATAGAGGTATGCTATTAAAGATATTCCCTAAACCAAACGACGACAAAGAAACATGGGTAGATATGCCTACCATGTTTATGAAATTGGATAACGAAAGTTTAACAAGGGATACAGAAACACTTTTGGATCTTATTTACAGCAGAAAGTATACAGAAGCAATTCCTTTTATTAAAATAATCCAAGATTATCAAAATAAAGAAGGAAAGAATGTGATTCCGACTCAGAAAAAAGTAGAGGTGGAATTATGGTATAATGGTAGTGCTCTTTTTGTAAAACTATTTATTGCTTATTTATTATTGGGCTTTTTCCTTTTAATATATAGCCTTGTATCTATGTTCTATAATCGACTAATAAACACAAAAATAACTTTTGGTATTAACCTTATTGTCTTAATCTTATTTTTAACACATGCATTTGGCATTGGTATAAGATGGTATATAGGTGGCTATGCCCCCATTAGCAATACGTATGAAACAATGATTTACATTGCCTTTTCGTCAGTACTTGCTGGAGTTGTATTTTTCAGACGTTCGGCAATAGCTCTTGGCGCATCACTAATTATGGCTGGAACATTTATTTTTGCTGCTTGGTTGGGAGAAATAAACCCACAAATAACTAGTCTGGTACCTGTGCTTAAGTCGTATTGGTTAAGCATTCACGTATCTGTTATTACTGCTAGTTATGGTTTCTTTGGAGTATCTGCCATATTAGGATTTATTACTCTTATTATTTTCATACTACGCTCCAAGAAACGAACTCATCTTGATTCTCATATTAAAAACATCACTTATATTAATGAAATAACCCTAATAATTGGCATCATTCTGCTTACAATTGGCAACTTCCTTGGTGCTATTTGGGCTAATGAATCTTGGGGAAGATATTGGGGATGGGATCCTAAAGAAACATGGACTTATATTGCTATCATTGTTTATACTTTGGTAATTCATTTGCGACTTTTTAAAGGAATTTTCTCTTATTATCTTTTTGCCTTATTTTCTTTAATTTCTTATTACACAATACTTATGACATACTTTGGAGTGAATTTTTATCTCTCAGGGATGCACTCTTATGCTACCGGAGATCCAGTTCCAATTCCAAATTGGGTATATCATAGTATTGCAATTATTACAACAATATCGATATTAGCATACCAAAATAGAAAACTTAAAATAGAAGAATAAAATGAAGACAATAAACTTATTATTAATTGTATTAACAGTTGTATTATTTACACAATGTACCGAAGTCGCAAATAATAAAACTGAGCAAGAAGTTGAGCCCAAGCAAGAGCAGGAAGCTTCTGAAAATATTAAGCCATTTTACCAAGGTGCAATAGTAGAAACTATTGACGCTGGTGGATATACTTATATGCTAATTCACGAAAACCTTGAAGGTCATAAGCATGAAGAAGGCCATGAGCATAAAGATTTCTGGGTTGCTGTGACGCAAACATCTGCAGAAATTGGTGATGAGGTAAGATTCCAAAAAGAAATGGTTGCCCAAAATTTTTACAGCAAAACCTTAGATCGTACATTTGATGAAATTATGTTTGCTTCCAATTTGCAACATAAGGTGGAGTAATACCGAATAATCTATCAGCAAGTTTAAGAAATAAAAAAAAGAAAGGCGCCAATTGGCGCCTTTCTTACACAAACACTATTATTAACCATATTAGTAAATAACAAAAGTCTTTGTATGTATATCTCCGTTAGTAATAATCTTAATTATATAAACTCCAGGAACTCTATCTCCAAGATATACTTTTGTTGAAGAACCTTCAACATCCATCTTTTCTAATAGTAATCCTTGACTATTTCTAATCTCAAGTTTAAAGTTTATTACTTCCTCAGGTAATTCTAAATCGAAATTACCTCTATTCGGATTAGGGAATGTACTAATAATGAAATCGTCATTATTAACCACAGGCTTACTATCTTTAGAATCGTCTCCTGCATAGTCATCACCTGAAGGATCAATAAAGTCAACATAAACTAAGAAGTCCGCCGATGATTCACCAAGTCCACAAGTATTATAACCTGTCACAGAAATCATTGTATGACCTACATACCCATAGTTCCAATCAACAGTTCCAGTAGTACCCTGCCCAGATATTACTCCACCATTGGTAATATTCCATAAATACTGATCAGCATGATTTCCACTTGCAAGATAATCTGTAAATTCAATATTACTAACTACTGTACTATGACCTGTAATTATAGGTTGAGTAGGTAGTGGATTTACACTAAGATTATAACTTGCCATTGCAATAATTTTATTAAGCGAGCTAAGAATCTCAAGAGTAATTACCCCGTCATCAGAGTCTAGTAAAGTATAATCTAAAGTAGTTCCTGTTCCGATAAGTACAGAATTAATCTTCCATTTAAATGTAATACTTAAACTGCTTAAGTAGTCAAGTATCGCATTATTTAGATGAATCTCTGTTCCTTCGCAGAATGTTGCGCCACTTGCATGGGTTGTGCTTCCAACTTTAAGTACAATTGCTGGCAATTCAACCACATTTATATTATAAGTTGTAGAAGCTACCACAAAGTTAGAAATTGGATTAACAAGCTCAAGAGTTATAATACCATTATCATTTGTTGATAAAGTATGATTAAGAGCTGTGCCAGATCCTATTGATGTAATTGTTCCACTATTATTAACACTCCAATTATAGTTTAGATTTAAGCTAGCATCAGAGTTAAAAGTGAAATCAACAATATTACCCTCAGCAAAAGTAGAACCACTAGGTCGTTCTTCGGCATTGAAAGTAAGAACTATTTCTGGAGCCTCACAAACATCCATTGCAAATTCTGCAGAATCAATAATATGATTTAATACTGAGCTATATGCTTCAAGAACAATTATACCAGTATCTGCAAGACTTAAATGGTGGATTTTATTACTACCCAAACCAATACTATAAGATGTATTAGAGTTCTTAATTTTCCAGCTATAAGTAATCTCACTATTAGCTATTGT
>JAOZSY010000305.1 GCA_029939445.1 Bacteroidales bacterium | reverse complement strand
GCGTATAAATGAATATACTGGTAACCGGAAGTAATGGACAATTAGGAAGTGAATTTAAAGATCTTTCTTCTAATTTCTCAAATTATAATTTTATTTTTACTGATATTGATGAACTAGATATAACTAATGAGAAAGCTGTTTCAGACTTTTTTGATAGTAATGAAATAAATGTTGTAATAAACTGTGCTGCTTATACTAATGTTGATAAATGCGAAAGTAATCAAGATGCAGCTCATACTCTTAATACATTGGCTTGCAGATTATTATCACAGCAATGTACAAATCATAATGCTGCAATAATTCATATATCTACAGATTATGTTTATGATGGCAACAATTATACTCCTTATATAGAGACAGATTTTACTAATCCAAATTCAATCTATGGAAAAACAAAACTCCATGGTGAGAAAATGATTGAAGAATTTGCTACTACAGGAATTATTATTCGCACATCGTGGCTTTACTCTTCTTATGGTCATAATTTCATAAAAACAATGATGAAATTTGGAGAAGAAAGAGATGAATTGAGAGTTGTATTTGATCAAATAGGTACTCCAACTTACGCTAGAGATTTAGCAAAAGTTATTATAAAAGGCTTAAGCGAAATTACATTTATAGAGGGAACACATATATTCCATTATAGCAACGAGGGTGTTTGTAGTTGGTATGATTTTGCAAAGGAAATAATTGATTATAAGAATATTAACTGCAAAATAATTCCCATAGAAACTAAAGATTATCCACTACCTGCACCACGACCATCGTATAGCGTAATGAATAAGGCAAAAATAAAAGAAGAGTTAGGCATAGAAATCCCATATTGGAAAGATAGCTTGTTTGAGTGTTTGGATAAGATTGAGGGTTAATGGTTAATTATTAATGTTTAATTGTTAATGGTTAATTATTAATTATTAATGGTTAATTATTAATTATTAATGGTTAATTATTAATTGTTAATTATTAATTGTTAATTATTAATGGTTAATGGTTAATTGTTAATGGTTAATTATTAATTGTTTAATCCTGAAGACTAAGAACTGAATACTGATTACTAAAAAACAAAGAAGTAAAATGGATAAAGATATATTGAGCATAGCTAACGAATGGTTAGCAGGTAATTACGATGAGCAGACAAAGGCTGAAGTAAGAAAAATGATTGCTGATGGTGGTGATGAGCTTATTGATTCTTTTTATAAGGAGTTAGAATTTGGAACTGGAGGATTGCGAGGAATAATGGGAGCTGGACCAAACAGAATGAATAAATACACAGTTGGCATGACAACTCAGGGTCTTGCTAATTGGCTAAAAAATAAGTTTACTGGTGATATAAGCGTTGCCATAGCTTACGATTGCAGAAATAATAACACCTTCTTTTCTGATATTTGCGCCAACGTACTTAGTGCAAATGGCATTAAAGTTTACCAATTTGACGCATTGCGACCAACGCCAGAGCTTTCTTTTGCTGTTCGTGAGCTAGATTGCCAAGCGGGAATTGTTATTACAGCATCGCATAATCCTAAAGAATATAATGGTTATAAAGTATATGGAGAAGATGGCGCACAGCTAATTTCTCCTGATGATAAGAATGTAATTGCTGAAGTTCGTAAGATAAATTCTATTAACGATGTTAAGTTCGATGGAAATAAAGGTTTAATAGAAACCATTGATAACTCTATGGACGAAAATTATGTTGAAGAAATTCGTAAACGCTCATTAAACCCAGAGTTAATAAGCAAGCATAAGAATATTGGAATTGTTTATACTCCCATTCACGGAACTGGGGTTGAATTAATACCAATGGCTCTTCGCAAATTTGGCTTCGAAAATATTATTAATGTAGCAGAACAAGATGTTGTTGACGGAAATTTTCCCACAGTAAAATCACCAAACCCTGAGGAACCTGCTGCACTAGAAATGGCAATAGAAAAAGCAAAAGCTACAAATGCAGACCTTGTAATGGCCTCTGACCCCGATGCCGACAGAGTTGGGATAGCTTACCGCGATAGCAATAATGAGTTTCAATTATTGAATGGAAATCAAACGGCCACTCTCCTATTCTACTATGTATTAAATCAATGGAAGGCTAAAGGCAAGATTACTGGCAATGAGTATATTGTAAAAACTGTTGTTACTACAGAATTACTCTCTGACATTGCACAATCTTTTGGTGTAAAAACTTACGATGTGCTTACAGGCTTTAAATATATTGCACAAATCATTAGAGAGCAAGAAGGCAAAAGTGAATTTATTCTTGGCGGAGAAGAAAGCTATGGCTATCTAATAGGAGACTTTGTTAGAGATAAAGATGCTGTGGCAAGCTGCTGCTTTATTGCAGAAACTTATGCTTGGGCTGTGGAAAATGGGAAAACAATTGAGGACTTATTATCAGATATTTATAAAGAATTTGGTTTTTATTACGAAACACTAAAATCAGTAGTTCGTAAGGGAAAATCTGGTGCTGAAGAAATATCTGCAATGATGGACAATTTCAGAAATAATCCACCAACAACTATTAATAATTCAGCAGTTGTTAAGGTCAATGATTTCCAAAAACAGTTAAGTTATAATAAACAGAATAATACTGAAAGCAATATAGACTTACCAAGCTCCAATGTAATACAATACTTTACTGCTGATGGCAGTAAAATAACAATGCGACCTTCGGGCACTGAGCCTAAAATTAAGTTTTACTTTGGTGTGAAAGGAGAATTAGATAATGCTACAGAATATAATACTGTTAAAGGAAATTTGTATAGCAAGATTGAAGATATAATTAAAGATTTAGGCATATAATTCTAAAGAAGAATTACTGCATCTCATTTCTCTTAATAATATATTCCTTTTACAAAGGCATAAACACTACAAATTGAAATATTTACCATATTATAAGCG
>JAOZSY010000001.1:19213-62057 GCA_029939445.1 Bacteroidales bacterium | reverse complement strand
ATAATCTAGAAAATTTATTTAATAAAGCTTGTCTATTAATTGACCGTTGTAAGTTTTATAGCAATGCATTTGTATATATAAAAAAGAATAATACAATATTTTGTAGCAATAGTGATACTACTAGTAAAGATAAACAAGCAATTAATGATTGCTATAGAAACGTTTTAAACAGTAACAGTATTGATAAATCTATCGATATAATTAGAAAAAATAATCATTGTATTAAAACCAATACTCCTACAATTGCCAAATCTATTATAGACAATACAGATGTCTATGGTATAATTGTACTAAATATAGAAATAGCATTTGATAATAGTGGATTGCATAATGAGATAATCAATAATATATCGGATAGTATTTCTAATGAAGTTTGTAGAATAAATAGTAATACAACAAATCATAAAGATAATCTTAAAGACACATATGCAGCAATATTTGAAGAAGCACCAGTTGGAATAAGCGTTATGGATAAGGATGGTTATATTAAGAGTGTTAACCGTATGGAATGTGAGATTTTAGGGTATCGCAAAGAAGATATAATTGGGAAACATGTATCTACATATATTAGTAAGGACCAACAAGAAAATTTTAAGAATAACTTTAAAAAATTCCTAAAAACCGGCAACGTTGATGTTTGCTTAGATCTTATTAATAGTAAAGGTGAAATTATTAAAACAAATAGAATTGCAAAAGCTGTTAGAGACTCATCAGGAAATATAGTAAAGATAATAACACACACACAGGATATTAGCCAGATAAACAAGAACAATAAAGAATTAAATTTACTTAATCAAGCAATTGATCATAGTACATCAATTATAGTTATAACTAATCTAGAAAATAGGATAGTTTATGTAAATAAGAAATTTACGGAAATAACTGGCTATTCTTATGCTGAATCTTTAGGTGAAGAGCCGGAGATTTTAAAATCTGGACTCTTAGACCCCTCTGATGATTTATGGTCAAATCTAAATGAAAATAAAAGTTGGAAAGGTGAATTTATTAATAAAACAAAAAATGGTGCCACATATTGGGAAAGAGCAGAAATCTCACCGTTTAATAATGAAAAAGGTGAAAAGACTGGATATATCAAGACCGCTGAAGATATTACAAAACTAAAAGAAGTTGAAACTAGACTAAAAGACACAATAAATAATTACAAGCAAATTTTTAAACTTACACCACTACCAATTGTTATACATAAAAATTCTAGGATTATTGAAATAAACCCTGCAGCCTTGAACTTTATGAATAAAGGTAGTAAAAACAAAGTTAAAAAGAAGTACTTTATCGGTATTAATATTTTTGACTTTATACATTCTAGTAATAAAGAAAACATAGCTGCTAGAGTGATGAAGCTAAAAAAAACAAATCTACCCCTACCTAAATCTCAGAATATTTTTTATAATAATAAAGGTGAAGAACGTGTTATTGAACTAGTAAGCTCCCCTATTCAGTACAATGATAATAATGCTATAATGAGCATGTTTGAAGATATTACAGATCGTATAAACTGGACAAATAAATTAAAAGAGAGTGAATATAAGTTCCACAGTATTTTTGACTCAAACCCTAATGCAATTAGCATTTTACGGAGAGATAATGGTTTAATACTAGATGTAAATCCTAGTTTTTCTACTATTAGCAATTATAGTAATAAAGAATTAATCGGCAAAACAGATAAAGAACTTGAGATTTACAATAATATTGAAGATAGAGAAACAATCATCTCACTTCTTGAAAAAGATGGAAAGATTGATAATAAAGAATTTCTGTTTAAGAAAAAAGATGGCGAATTATTCTCAGGATTAATATCTGGACAAATGATTAAGATAAACAAAGAAGATTGCATTCTATTTGTAGTACGAGATATAACTGAAAGTAAACGCATACAACATGAACTATTTACCGCAAAAGAAAAAGCTGTAGAACATGATCGATTAAAAACTGCCTTTCTTGCCAATATGTCGCATGAAATTAGAAATCCAATGAATGCAATTATTGGCTTTTCTGACTTACTTAAAGACGATAATTTATCGAAAAAAGAGATTGATAGATATATAGATATTATACAATCGAAGGGTGAGGATTTACTCGTTCTAATTAATGATATTATAGATATTTCAAAAATAGAATCAGGAGTAATTGAAATTAACAGTAAACCTACTAGCCTAAATAAAATAATACATAATATTGGAATAAACTATAATCAAATAATTAAAAAGAAAGATGGCCTTTCGCTAAATATTATTATTAAACATAATCCTATTTATATATACGCAGATACCACTCGCATACATCAAATATTTAATAACCTGTTAGATAATGCAATTAAATTTACAAATAAAGGAGATATTTCCATAGCGGCAGATATAGTAAACAAAGAAGTAATAATAACCGTATCTGATAGTGGTATAGGCATTATGCCAGAAAAATTGCATCTAATATTTGGTAGATTTATTCAGCTAGAAAGCAAAAATATCATTGCAGGATCGGGCTTAGGTTTAAGCATTACAAAAAGCCTGGTAGAACTAATGGATGGTAAAATAGATGTTGCATCTAAATATGGTAAAGGCACTAAGTTCACAATTAAGTTTCCTCTTATTGAGTCCCCTATCTAATAAGCAAATTAGTTTGGTTTTAAATAATAGAAAAATAAGGATTAAATACGTGAATACAATATAGTCACTCAAAACCTGAATGGATGGGTATTTTTTTTACTATGGGAGAATAATTTATTTTATTATTAATAAATAAACATCTTCTTTATCTTTTTTCATTAAATAATGTTCTCTAGCATATTTCTCAAGACTTTCATCATCAGACATTAGCTTATTAGCACGTTTTTTATCTGCAGCAATCTGTTTCTCATAAAACTTTTTCTCTTCAGATACTTTTGCTAATTCTTTGTTTAATCTACGCTGTTGACGATAACTATTGGCATCTATAAATATAATAAGCACAAGAAATCCCAATATAGTTAATACATATTTATTTTTAAATACTTTAATAACACTCTTAATAGATTTCATATATAATTATTTATTCAACAAGTACAGCACAAATTTACTAATGATAAATATGTATAAACTAAAGTATAAAAAATGTTTTCAACTTACAAATGTTAGTTGATATTAAACAATGCTAAAGAGCCTATTTTAAAAGATTCTTTAACAAATAAACATACATTATTAGATTAGTTTTGCGAAGAATAAGAAACAATAATATCAGTTGTATGCAAGAATTAATCTTAGCCATAAACCCAGGTTCTACCTCTACAAAAATAGCTATCTATAGACGAAGTAATAGAATTTTTATTAAATCTATTTCTCATAGTTCAGAAGAGTTAAAACCATATACTGATATTGCATCTCAGTTCGAGTTTCGTATGAATATTATTCTTGAAGAAATAAGAAATGCTCAAATAGAAACTGATAAAATTATAATTGTAATGGGTCGTGGTGGACTCGTAAAACCTATTCCATCAGGAGTTTATGCAGTTAACGATGCTTTAATTAAGGACCTAAAAACAGGAATAATGGGCCAGCACGCTAGCAACCTTGGCGGACTAATAGCTAATGAAATAGCAAAACAACTTCCTGATGCCAAAGCCTATATTGTTGACCCAGTTGTTGTTGATGAATTTGAAGATTTAGCAAGACTTTCGGGTCATCCAAATTTTGAAAGAAGATCTATTTTTCACGCATTAAATCAAAAAGCCATTGCTAGAAATCATGCTAAAACTCACCACCTAGAATACAATGAATTAAATTTAATAGTTGCCCATATGGGAGGTGGAATTAGTGTTGGAGCTCATAAAAAAGGTAAAGTAATAGATGTAAACCAAGCCCTTGATGGTGATGGTCCGTATTCACCCGAAAGATCAGGAACTCTTCCAATAGGAGCTGTAGTTGAAGCCTGTTTTAGTGGAGATTACACCAAAGATGATATGAAAAAAATGATAGTTGGTAAAGGGGGATACATGGCTTACCTCGATACTAATGATGCATATAAGGTAGAATCTGCAAGTAAGAATGGAGACAAAAAAGCTGCTCTTATTGAAGAAGGAATGGCTTATCAAGTTGCAAAAGAAATTGGCAGTATGGCCACTGTACTAGAAGGTAATGTAAACGCAATATTACTAACTGGTGGCATTGCGTATGGCAAACCATTTATTGATATGTTAAACAAACGCATACAGCATATTGCACGTATATTTGTTTATCCTGGTGAAGATGAGATGAAAGCCCTTGCTATGAATGGACTTCGCGTTATTAAGAACGAAACAGAAGTGCTCGAATATAAATAGTTTATACTAAAAAAACTAGATAAAATATCACAATCAATTAACACCATTTAACTTTGATTCTAATAATAACTTTTTAAATTTGCGTTCAGTATTCGCTATAGAGTTATTGTATCCTATATTATTGCAAAATAATTCAAATACATATTTTTTGCATACAAAATAAACTACTAAAAATAATGTAAATGAACAGTTATTAATATCATCATAATATTTAAGTAAATAATGTAACAAATCACTTAACAATACGTAAATAATTAAATTAATTAAACAGAAATATAATGAAAGAATTCATTAAAATATTATCAATAGCAATTATTGGAGGGCTAATTGTTGCAGGTTTTCAGCATTATACAAACAATAATAATGAACTAATAACAGATAATACTATTAAAGATGAGGTGATTAACCCAGCTATGTTTCAAAGAGTAAGAAATAATCCTGATGCTACATATGCAAGTCCTGATTTAAAGGTTGCTGCAAATAAAACACTTCATTCAGTGGTATATATACTTACCGAATTTACTAGTAAGAGTAGTGTTTATGATGATTATTTTAGTATTAATGATTTCTTTGGGAACAAAAAAAGAAGCAACTCTGTACTAAGAGCATCGGGCTCAGGAGTAATTCTATCTTCCAACGGATATATTGTTACCAATAACCACGTAGTGCAAGAGGCTGATAAAATTACAATAACACTAAATGATAAAAGAATTTATAATGCAAAAATAATAGGAACTGATCCCACAACAGACCTTGCATTATTGAAGATAGAGGAAAAGGATTTAGAGTTTATTTCTTATGGCAATTCTGACAAATTAGAAGTAGGAGCATGGGTACTAGCAGTAGGTAATCCATTTAACCTTACATCAACAGTAACTGCAGGAATTATTAGTGCAAAAGCTAGAAATATAAATATACTAGGAACAAATTCAGCTATCGAATCGTTTTTACAAACCGATGCAGTAGTTAATCCTGGCAACTCAGGAGGCGCATTAGTTGATACTGATGGCAAACTTGTAGGGATAAATGCAGCAATAGCCTCTCGTACTGGTAGTTATATTGGTTATTCTTTTGCTATTCCTGTTAGCATTGTAAAGAAGGTTGTTAAGGATCTTAAAGAGTTTGGAAGAGTTCAAAGAGCTTATATCGGAGTTACAATTAAAGAGGTAGACGCCAAATTAGCTAAAAAACTTAATCTTGATCAAATTGCAGGAGTTTATGTAGAATCAATATTAGAAAAAGGTGCGGCTAAGCAATCAGGTATTGAACAAGGTGATATTATTCTAAAGGTAGACAACATCTCAGTTAATAGTTCATCAGAATTACTTGAAAGAGTAGGCTTACATCGCCCTGGCGATAAGATTAAGCTTGAAATTATTCATAATCAAAAGATTAAAGATTACGATGTTGTATTAACCAATACATATGGTGAAACAAAACTTGATGATGTTTCTGAATTGAATAATATGCAACGCACAGGAGCCAAATTTGAGGTAATATCCAGCTCTTTAAAGAAAAACTTACAAATAAACTATGGTGTGCAAGTTACAAGCATTGAAGTTGGTTTATTTAAATCAGCAGGCATACGTTCAGGCTTTATATTACAAACTATAGATAAAAATAAAGTTACAACTGTAAAAGAAGTAGAAGAAGCTCTTAAAAACACTTCAGGTGGAATACTTATAGAAGGTCTATATCCAAACGGTGTAAGAGCATATTATGGCATAGGAATATAATTTTAATTATACAAATGATAATATATTTGGATTTAAGTTTTTAATTTCATAGATTTGCATACAAGAGTGTGAAAATTAATCTAATTATTTGCTTATAAATATAATACCTACTAGTTAATAGATTTACTAAAAGTAAATACAAATATTAATATATGAGACAGTTAAAAATAACTAAATCGATTACTAATCGACAAACAGCCTCACTAGATAAGTATCTACAGGATATAGGTCGCGAAGACTTAATTACTGCGGATGAGGAAGTTCGCTTAGCTCAATTAATTCGAAAAGGAGACCAAAGAGCTTTAGATAAACTTACTAAAGCCAACCTTAGATTTGTTGTATCTGTTGCTAAACAGTATCAAAATCAAGGATTAAGTTTACCTGATTTAATTAATGAAGGTAATCTTGGTTTAATAAAAGCTGCAAAACGTTTTGATGAAACTCGTGGATTTAAGTTTATTTCTTATGCTGTATGGTGGATTCGTCAATCAATATTGCAGGCACTAGCTGAGCAATCTCGTATTGTACGCCTTCCCTTGAATCAGGTAGGTTCATTAAATAGAATAAACAAAGCTTCTGCAAAGATGGAACAAGAACTTGGTCGCCCTCCGACTGCTACAGAACTTGCTGAGGAATTGGACTTGCCAATTTACAAAATTAAAGCTTCACAAAAAATGCATTCGCGTCATGTATCAGTAGATGCTCCCCTTATGGAAGGTGAAACATCTAGCATGCTTGATGTAATGATTAATAATGAAGATCCAAATACAGATACTGATCTTATTAAAGAGTCGTTAGGGCAAGAAATTGCTCGTTCATTAAGTACTCTTAGCGAAAAGGAAAGAGATGTTATAAACTTATATTACGGTATAGGCCATGGTCATAGCTGGACTCTAGATGAAATAGGAATTAAATTTGGTCTTACACGTGAAAGAGTTCGTCAAATTAAAGAAAAGGCTATCAGAAGACTTAAACATAATTCTAGAAGTAAATTATTAAAAACTTATTTAGGACAATAGAATACCTTTGAAGGACTTTAATAAATTTATTTAATAAAAAAAAAGAGCTTATTTCATTATTGAAATAAGCTCTTTTTTTTTATTCTTATGCTTGTTTTGCTTTCAGATAATAGCTACTCTCTCCTATTCCCTTTGAAATATATAAAAGTGAAATAATGGAGATATAATGCCCAATATCATTTGCTGTTAAATATTCAGGATGTATATTCAATTTTAATACTACAATAATTGCTGATGATATAGAAATTATAATTCCCAATGATATTTTATTTGAAATACCTTTAATAAAAAAGGAATTCCCTATTACTACAAACCCTAATAAACTAATAGCTATATCGGTAACCATAAAAAGAAACTCTGAGTAACTAATTGCTAATGAAAGGAATAATGCAGACTTAAATACAAAGAATAGATTAAGTGTTTTTGAATTAACCTTTTCGTAGGTTGCTAATTGTGCAAATATTAATGATGCCGACAAAATAGTCCATGGAACAAACCTAGCATATTCGGCAGCTATAAAACCACCATGAAAAGCAGAGCCTACAAAAGCAGCAATACTCACAAACAAGAAAAAGAATCCCCAATTCTTATTTAGAGTCCTATTCATATAAAAAAAATAAAAAGCAAAAATGCCAAGTATAAAATCACTAACCATCAAATCTGGATTTGTTATTATAAACCAATAAGTATTTTAAAAAATACAAATGCAAAAGTAATTTAAATAATTCAATTAATAATCTGTATTTTTGAGTCCATCTAATTTATAATATGAACGCTGAAGAACAAATAAAAAATTTCATAATAAACGATATTTCTAAAGATAATATTAATACTATTATTAAGAATAATAAAGTAAATCAAGAGATGATTGATTTACTTTGGAAAATAAGCATTTCTAATGTTCATCCTCAGTCGTGGCGCGCAGCATGGATGCTTTTTCATTTACTGAACAATAGTAATAAGGATTATATCCGACCCTATTTAGATCAAATGTTAGACCTATTAAACACCTTTACTCATAATGGTCAGAAACGTGAGATAATGAAAATAATACTCCTATTTGATGTTAAAGAAATTGAGATGGGTAAAGCAGTAAATATATGTTTTAAAATCTTATTAAACCCCAAAGAAGCTCTTGCAGTGAGAGTTCATGCTATGCAAATAATTTTCAATATTAGTATTATTGAACCCGAATTAAAATCTGAATTGAAAGATGTATTGAAAATTATTATTCAAGAAGATTCTCCTGCTTTAAGAGGCAGAGGCGGAATGTTATTAAAAAAACTGACGAAGTATTAATACAATCTAATTCTAGGATCCAAATAAGCATATAAAATATCAACAAGAATATTTATTAGGACGAGAATCACAGAAATAAACATTACAGCACCCATTACTACAGGGAAATCATATTTATTAAGTGCATCAACAATTGCAACGCCAACACCTTTCCAGTCGAAAACAAACTCTACAAATACAGCTCCTGCCATTAATGATGCTAGCCAACCAGAAATTGCAGTTATTACGGGATTAAGTGCATTTTTCATGGCATGATTTCTCAAAACCTTATACTTAGAAAGACCCTTTGCTTTTGCTGTACGAATATAATCTTGAGACATAACTTCCAATAACGAGCTTCTAGTAAGTTCCACAACAATTGCTAGAGGGCGTATACCTAATACAATTGCCGGTAGAATAAGGTTCTTAAGATTTATATACTCGCCACGACCAAAATCATCAACAGAGTATAAACTACCAAACATGCTCAATCCTGTATAATCTTCAAGCACAAAAGCAAATAGCCAAGCAAACAGTATTGCAGCAAAGAAACTTGGAATTGACATTCCTGAAACACTTAATACCAAAGCTAATTTATCGAACCAGGTATCCTTATATATTGCAGATAATGTACCTACAAAAATCCCAATTACTAAAGCCATAGAAACAGCCACAATAGCTAATAAAGCAGTTTTAGGGAAAGCTTCAAAAAGTATATCTGATACTAAACGAGAATTCTGATACGATCTTCGTAAATAAGGTTTCTTAATTACAATTCCAATTTCATCACCAAAAGTGATAAATGGTTTAGTATCACCATATTTATTAGGATTTAGAAACCAGAAACTCTCTGCATCTTTAGTATTGTGAATAGATATTATGGATAAATCATTTATATAGTTCAAATACTGTAAACTCAAGGGTTTATCTCTTCCCAAATCGTGATTTATAGCAGCTACAGAAGCACTATCAGCCCTTTGGCCTAGCATCATTCGTGCTGGATCACCAGGCAAAACATTAAATAATAAAAACACCACACTTACAACTCCCCAAAGAACTAGGAAACCATAAAAAAGACGTTTTAAGATAAATAATACCACTTTGCTATTTATTTTTTAGTTTGCTAATATCCGGGAAATTATTATGATGATACTTTGCCACTACTTCACCATCGCGGACTACTATTAATCCTGGGTTAGATCTTATTGCAGCTTTTAGTGCTGTATCATCACTATTATAAACTTTAATATCTGCTATGTTATTTTCTTTAATAAAACTTTGGTAATCTACTGGTAAATCACTATTTAGCATCACCACTCTATGGCCTACTTGCATAGCATTATCAATAAAACTCTTAATATATTTTGCTGGTTTATCTTCTACCTTCTCAACATTATAGATAATAAAGATATATGTATTGCCCTCGTAGCTCACAATTTCTTTAGAATGATCGGCTCCATCCTCACCTATCATAGGAAAAGTATTCATATCCGAAATATTAGGGTCTATTTCTCTTGAAGAAAGCCACTTCCAATCAGCCATAAAAACAGAATCCTGCCAAGGCAGTTCCTTACTTATGTATTCCTTGGTATCACCAGATTTCTTATTTTTATATGTTAGGTAATACTTTATTGGCTCCGGATTAGCAGGCAATAATCTAGAATCTACCTTCCATGATCTAAAATCAATCATTGGCAAGTTATTTATATTATAAGACTCGAAAAATATAAAACCAAAAACAATTCCCAATAAAGCTGAATACTCTAAAACTTTAGATTTATATACAGAGAAGTCTTTTCTACGAACAAAAAGCAATATAACTAATGCATTAATAATAAGGTTCTTATAGAATGTTTGCCAATTTGAAATGATAAGAGCATCACCAAAACAACCACAATCAGGAACAGGACTATATAGTGCATCATATAAAGTAGTTATGGTAAATAGCAACATCATAATCAAGCTCAAAACGCTAATATATTTTGTTTTCACACGCAATAAAAGTAAAGCACCCATTGAAAACTCGACAGCATTAAGTAGTACAGAAAGAATTAGGGCATAAGGCGCAGCCCAATCCATGCCATAAGCATAAAAATAATCTTCTATTTTGAATTGTGTCCCCAAGGGATCAACACCTTTCACTATTCCTGAGTACACAAATAAAACACCTACCAATATTCTACTTACTGATAATACAGTTTTATCAATTTTGGGAGCAAAATATCCTATAAAACCAGTATTTAGAATTAGAAATAAAAGGAAAAATAAATTATATCCATCAAAAATAGAAATTGCGTAAGCACCTAATAGTGTAATTGATAAGAAAATCCAACTTATTATTTTATTTTTCATAATTCAGATCTTATTATTCTCCTTCAGAAATTTTTATTAGTGCAAATATTGCATAATTAATCATATCATTATAGCTTCCTTCAGGGCCTTCAGATATTATAGTTTTTCCTTTATTATCCTCTATTTGCTTTAAGCGAAGCAATTTCATAAGAATAATATCGGTAAGTGATGAAATGCGCATATCTCGCCAAGCTTCACCATAATCATGATTCTTATTAAGCATTAAATCCTTAGCCGCAATTATGTATTTACTATATAATTCAATAACAAGCTCTGTGGGCATTTTTATATCCTCATCATCTTTTGGCTTATGATATAATTGTATAAGAGCCATTACCGAATAATTTACAATAGCTATAAATTCATCGCGTATATCTTCATTAATTTTCTGTTCACCTTTTTCTTCAATACTACGAATTCTATTTGCCTTTATAAAAATCTGATCGGTAAGGCTAGAAGTACGAAGTATACGCCATGCAGTACCATAATCCTTAGTTTTTTTACTAAAGATATTACTGCATAACTCTATATTATCCTTAAATTGTTGTTCAGTTTTTGTCATTACTCTTTATTGAATTTTATGTAGGCTAAAGTAAAAAAATTAGGCTTATAAATAAAACCCATTTACATAAAAAAATCATCTTAAATAATAGTAATTAATTAAGATGATTTCTAGAAGACTATAAAAACAGCTATTTATTCTTTTGCAGCCTCTTTATCAGCCATTTCCTGAATTATTTGTTCTGCGGGCTTTCCTAAAGTTGCCTTATACGCTTTGGCATTTTCCACAATATCACTATTAGGATATTTTGCTATTAGCTCATCAAGAACTTCAGCTGCCTTTTGCCATCGATGCATTCTATCATCCAATATAAAAGCTTTAAATTGTAGTGCTGATGGTGCAATTTCATCTTGCGGATACCATGCAACAATAGTATCAAGATTAGCAATTGCCTCAGGAGACAAACCTAATCCAACATTAACCTGAGCGCATTCAAATAAATAATTCTTTGATATACTATCTTTACGAAAAGCATAAGCATACTTCGTATATTGCTTAACAACTAGTTTAGCCGTTATATCATTAGCTGGGTTCGAAATACCTTTATATAATTCTAATTTCAAAGAATCAATTTGCTCCTTTATAAATTCTTTCGAGATCGTCTTCTCTGTATTTAAGTTGCTATCACATGAGAACATAAATCCAGAAATAGTTAATACAATTATAATATATATCTTGTTCATTTCTATAGTTTTAATATTTTATCTTCTTTTCTTCTGTTTTGCAAAAATCATTCTATAATCTGCAGTCACCTTTCCCTTGGATATGTCGTTAAGTTTTCCTTTAAGCATCGTTTTTCTAAGTCCTGAAAGGTGATCAACAAATAACTTACCTTCTAGATGGTCATATTCGTGCTGTATAACTCTTGCTATAACACCATCAAATTCTTTATCCTGAAACTCCCAATTAGCGTTATAATATTGAATTCTAATTTTAGAAAGACGCATTATATCCTCATTAATGCCAGGCACACTCAAACACCCTTCATTAAAAGCCCACATATCTCCAGTTTCTTCAACTAATTTAGCATTTATAAACACATCCTTAAATTCAATCTCTGTTTGAGCTTCTTCTGTAAAAGGTGATGCATCTATTGTAAATAGTCTAATGGATTTATTTATCTGAGGTGCTGCTAGACCAACACCATTACTTTGGTACATAGTCTCAAACATAGATTCTATTAAGTTATCCAAATCTGGATAATCCTTATCTATGTCAATAGCAATCTTTCGTAAATTTGGGTGCCCATAGGCTACTATTGGAAATGTCATTATATATATATATATTTCGCAGAGCAAACTCTCTACATTTGTTTTATTATATTGAACTTAAATAAGATTGAAGAATAATAGTTGCACTAATTTTATCAATTAATTCTTTATTTTTCCTAGCTTTCTTACTAATTCCACTATCAATCATAGTTTGAAAAGCCATTTTTGAAGTAAACCTTTCGTCTATTCTTACAATCTCTATATTTGGAAATTTATTTCTAAGCCAACCTACAAAGTTCTCCACAAAGATAGTTGATTCTGAAGGTTTATTATCCAACGTTATGGGCAAGCCTACAACAAAAGTATCAACATCATTTTCAGCAACATATTTCTTTATAAACTCATGTATATCTTTCACATGAATAGTATCTAGTCCATTTGCTGCTATCTTTAATTCATCAGTAACAGCAATACCAATACGCTTTTGTCCATAATCTATTGATAAAGCACGTCCCATAATATATTAGAATGAATTTGCAATATTAATAAAGTCCTTGGCTATTAATGAAGCTCCGCCGATAAGTCCACCATCTACATCCTTATTTGAAAATAGCTCTTTTGCATTTTTTGCATTACAGCTTCCACCATAAATAATTGTAGTTTCTTCAGCTATATCACTACCATATTTCTCTGAGATAACACCTCTAATAAAAGCATGCATCTCTTGTGCTTGCTTGGGGCTAGCAGTTACTCCAGTACCTATTGCCCATACAGGCTCATAAGCTACTACAATATTAGAAAACTCACTAGCAGACAAATGAAATAAACCTTCTGAAAGTTGTTTTTTTACCAAATCAAAATGATTACCAGCTTCCCTATCATCAAGTTGCTCTCCTATGCAAAAGATTGGCTCAATACCAAACTCCAGAAGATTATCTACCTTTTGAGCCAACATTTCTGATGATTCAGAAAAGTACTTTCTACGCTCACTGTGGCCAATAATGCAATATTCTACATCAACAGAATTCAACATTTCTACAGATAATTCACCAGTATATGCTCCAGATTTTTGATGTGATACATTCTGAGCTCCTATTTTTAAATCACTAGATTCCGCAAAATCTGTAGCAAGTTCTAAATATAATGATGGAGGACATACCACTAGCTGAACATCCTTAAGGGGATTATTACTTAATTCTTCAGAAATTTGATATAAAAGCTCATCTGCTTCATCAAATTTTTTATTCATTTTCCAGTTACCTGCAACAATTTTTGATCTCATAATAAGGGTGTTATATTGTTATAATAATATACTTTCTATTCTATAGTTAGAAATAATAGCTTAACATAATGCTCTTTCAATAACTACAAAAGTAATACTATTACGCTCGTATAAGTTATTTTTTTTGTGAAAAAATTCTAAAATTAAGACTAGTGTAAAGTCTCATATTTTTAAATGAAGTAGTCAGATGGTAGACAACTTATTGATTGACAAAATTTAATAAAAATACTTCAAAAAAAAAGGCTGTTTGAATTAACAAACAACCTTTTAATATAATTTCCTTACAGTACTACTGTCCCAAAGTTGGTACAGGCTTATCTTTTAAACCCATTTTATTTTTAACTAATGGTAGAATATCAGATGACTCTTCAAAGTAAATAACTTGCTCTTGCGAGTTATTTATGATATGAGAATATCCATTTTCTTTTGCTACTTCCTTAATAGCCGTTCTAATACGGTCAAGTAAAGGATTAATTTGTTCTTGTTCAAAAGCATCAAGCTCAGCAGGAGCTCCTTGCTGAATTCTTTCAATTCTCTTTTGCAAGTCTACTAAGCCCTCTTCTAGAGCACTATTAATAATATTTGTATTCTGAGCACGAGTCATTTCTAACTCTTTAGCTTTCTGCTGATACTCTGCTACCATCATTTGCAAATCTCTTTGAATACTTTCGTATTTTGCTTTATAAGCAACTTGCAAAGAATCATATTCTGGCATTAGCACTAATATTTCACCAATATTTACTACGCCTACTTTTGTTTTTTGAGCTTGTACAGTAAATACAGAGAACATCAATACAACTAATACTGCTAAAATTTTAATATGTTTCATTTCAATAATTTAAGTAAAATTATAACGACCACTTTAGTTATAATTCTTACAAGATTAATAATTTAATAATGTGGTCAAAAAAAATATTTTTAGAACCAGTCGGCAAATTTAATGAAAAAAATCATCAATATTGCTACTATCTTCTTTTAGTCGAGTTTTTACTACTGCTACTTCCACTGCCACCACTTTTACCACTTTTGCTTCCTCCTGCTGAATAACCTAAATCCTCTAACACTTCATCACTCTTATCATATCGTTCATTGGCATACAGTATACTCAAGCTACCAGATCTATCAAAAATCATTGCGTAACCTCTCTGGTCAGCCATTGTTTTTATTGCATTAAAAATTTTATCTTGAAGTGGCTTAATTAGTTCTTCACGCTTTTTAAACAAATCACCATCTTTTCCAAAACGCTTTTTCTTCAACTCACGTAAGTTTTTTTCTTTCTGAAAAATTTCATCCTCTCGCTGTTTCTTCACATCCTCTGGTAATAATACGGCATCGGTTTGATAAGCTTTGAATAATCGGTCAATTTCACCAATTTTTTCTTCAATTTCTTGTTGCCATTTCTTTGATAAGTCATCAAGTTGAGTTTGCGACATTTTATACTCTGGAATATTATCCAGAATATACTGTGTATCTACATAAGCAAACTTTTGCGCTTGAGCTCCAATTCCAACCCCTAAGAATAATACAATTACTAGTAATATTTTTTTCATTTTATGTATAATTTATGAATTAAGCTGATGCACTAACAATAAATGTTCCAAGAATCATCGTATTCAATTATTTCACATTTTTTAATCAATAGAACCATTCATAGAGAAGTGGAACTGATTTCCTGCCATTCCAGGGAAACCTGGTATAGGGTCATATCCATAGGCCCAATCAAGGCCAAGTAAACCAAACATTGGCAAATAAATTCTTGTACCAACTCCTGCAGAACGGTGAACATCATATGGATTAAATTGATCTAAAGTAGCCCATGAATTACCTGCTTCAACAAAAGCAAGAATAAATACTGTTGCCATTGGATTTGTAGAAATTGGATAACGTAATTCCATAGTGTATTTAGTATATACTGTTGCTCCATTAGGTGGCGAAAGTGAGTTATTTGTATAACCTCTCATACCTACTAGCTCTCTACCATCAAGCGAATAACCACTCAAACCATCACCACCAAGGTAAAACCTTTCAAATGGCGAATAACCTATATCCTCATTATAATATCCTAAGAAACCAAATTTAGCTCTTGTATGTAAAACTAACTTTCGCTCAGCACTTGATTTGCCAAAATATGTAAACCACGAGAATTTAACTTTAATTTTATAATACTCAATCCAATTAAATTTCTCTGAATCTTCCATATGAAGATAATCCTTATTATTCAACAAACTATAAGGCGGAGTAAATTGAAAACTTGTAGAAATCTCTGAACCCGTTGTTGGATATATTGGAGCATCTACCGAGTTTCTACTCAAAGCAACAGTATATGATAAATTATTTGAATTACCATTATCAAAACTAAAAACTTGAGCGTAGTTATTCAAATTATAATTCTGAAAACTTATGCTCTGATATAATTGAAAATAATCATCAGGCCATTTAAGTCTTTTTCCTAAACCTACAGTTATTCCCGAAATTGTAATAGCTGACCGATTAGGAGCTCCTATTGGTTGACCATTAGTTTGTACTGATTGGTACGCTGATACAGATAAAGCCATTGGTTTCTTACCACCTAACCAAGGTTCGGTAAAAGATGCGCTATACGATTGATAATAAATACCATTTGATTGTATCCTTAAACTTAGTTTCTGCCCATCTCCTGAAGGAATTGGTCGCCAGGCCTTTTTATCACCTACACCTTTTAAAGAAAAGTTATTAAAAGAAACTCCAACAGTACCAATAAGTGCACCCATACCCCAACCCAGCGACATTTCTATCTGGTCAGAAGAGGTTTCTTCTACAATATATTCTATATCCACTGTTCCTTCAGCAGGATTTGGTTTTGGATTAACATTAAGCTTCTGTGGGTCAAAATACTGCAACTGTGCTAACTCTCGTTGTGTACGAATAATATCAGCTCTATTAAATAGTTGCCCTGGCTTGGTACGTATTTCTCTAAGTATAACATTGTCATGTGTCTTAGTATTTCCCTTAACCGTTACACTACTAACTATTGCTTGTTTTCCTTCGTAAATTCTTACCTCAAGATCTATTGTATCACCTTTAATCTTACTCTCCACAGGTGTTATAGACGAGAATAAATAACCTTGATTCATATATAAAGAGTGAACATCTCCCTTTTCCATATCCATAAAAAGACGAGTTTCTAACATCTCTCTATCATATACATCACCTCTTTGAATTCCAAGAACTCTATTTAGTATATTTGTAGAATATTTAGTATTACCTACCCAATTTATCTCTCCAAAGTAAAAACGTGTTCCTTCATTAATATTAATATATAAATCAACCAATTTATCATTAATCTTAACAATACTATCACCTATTATTCGAGCATCTCTATAACCCTGTTTATTATAATAAGCCATCACTGTTTTCATATCTTCATCAAAATCATTCTTAATATATTTTGATTTTTTCCAAACTCGATACCAGCGTTTCTCTTTAGTTTCCTTAAGTTTCATTTTTAGCTGCTCAATATCAAGATCTTTAGAACCTACTATATGTATTTCATTAATCTTTACTTTCTCATTCTTTTTAATATCAAAAACAAGTGCAATTTGATTAGAAAGAACAGTATCTTTTTTCTGTATAACATTTGTTTCTACAAAATAAAAACCTTTATCAATAAAATACTGATTTATGATATTTCTAGATCTAATAATAACATTTTCGTTAACAGCATCACCTCTTACAATACCAAGTTCATCGCGTAAATCATCAGCCTCAGACTTACGAATATTTCTAAAGCTAAATCTATTAAGCTTTGGCATTTCAATAAGCTCAATATCTAAATAAATCTTATCACCTTGAATTTTCGTATAAGTAATTACAATATTCTCAAAAAGGCCTTGCTTCCATAACTTCTTTATTGCTTTTGCAATATCATCGCCAGGTATAGTAATCTTATCACCAACAGAAAGCCCAGATATCATAATAAGAACATTATTATCAAGATACTTTACTCCACTAATAGTGATGCCACCTATAAAATATTCTTTTGGAGATGTATAATCAATTCTGTCATCAGACGTCTGCTTCTCTTGTGAATAAGCAACATTAGATGACAACATCATCATTATTATTATTAATAAAATACTATTCTTCATTCTTTAGTCTTCTTTTTTTATAGTTGCTCACTAGTTTTTCCAAACCTACGTTCTCTATTCTGAAAATCGTAAATTGCCTCATACAAATCATTCTTTCTAATATCTGGCCAAAGTTTATCCGTAAAGTAAAGTTCAGCATAAGCTAATTGCCACATTAAGAAATTACTAATTCTTAATTCACCACTGGTACGTATCATTAACTCTGGGTCAGGAATACCACTTGTATAAAGCTCATTACTTAATGCTAATTCAGTAAAATCTTTTTCTGATATTTCATTATTCTTAAGTTTTACAGCTAATTTCTTTGCTGCATTAACTATTTCATAACGAGATCCATAACTCAATGCCAACACTAGGGTTAACCCATCGTTATCAGCAGTTTCAGCAATAGCTTCTCTTAGTGTTTTCTGGCTAATGGAAGGCAATGAGGATAAATCACCAATTGCCTGTAATCGTATATTATTCTTTTTTAAATCTTTAATTTCCTTTTTAATACTACTTACCAATAATGTCATAAGAGCATCAACTTCTGCCTTAGGTCTATTCCAATTTTCTGTAGAAAAAGCATAAAGAGTAATATATTCTACTCCAAGCTCAGAACCCGCTTCCGAAACTTCACGAACAGGCAGTACTCCGGCTTTATGCCCAAGGGCACGTAATTTACCATGCTTTTTAGCCCACCTACCGTTACCATCCATTATTATAGCAATATGTTTCGGGACTTTACTTAAATCAATTCTCTCTTTCAAAATCTCTGGCAAATTATCGATGATATTCTTTATAATAGCTTCTTTCTTTATATGCTGGGCAACGAGATGCTTTTTTGCCTACTATCTTAAACATTACAGTAATACCTGCGATACCATACCAGTCATTAGCTTCACCACCTCTTTGACCTCCACCATTACCTTTTGACTGCATGTAAAAATCGTAATCAGCTTTATTATTAGGAATACCATTAGGTCCTACAGATAAATCAAAACCCGCTTCAATATAATCTTGCTCGTTTTGTCTATTACTTAATAATGCAGCTAAAGCACCTTTCTCAGATTGTAGAATACTTGGATCAGGATAACGCGTACTTACATCATCTAAGTAATCAGTAAATGTTTTTCTTAAACCCCACTCTAAACCTAAACTAACTCTTTTAGAAACACTCCATTTAATACCAATTCCAAATGGTATAGCCAATGCTGCTAATTTATATGGTTTATTTTCTGGATATGCTGTTAGTCCTTGTCCCTCTGTTCCTAAAGGTTGAAGTTCATATTCTTCTCCATCGTAATAAGTTTTTGGGTTAAAACTAAAAATTGACAAACCAGCAAATATATATGGTGTAAATCTATGATTCTTACTACCTGGCTCATATTCTAAGAAATTTATTTCAATACCTCCTTCTATATCTAGTATATGAGAGTGAAAACTTAAATTTTTATAACGCTTACTTTCAGAGTCATTCTTACTATTACCTGCTATTTGTCCATAATGTCCCACTAACCTTATAGCAAATCTTCTATTAATATCATATCTATATTGAAGTCCAAAATTATAGCCAGGAATACTAAAATGTGAAGGAGTTAAATCTCCCATATAATAAGATATACCACCAAATAAACCTATCTCATGACGTTGAGCATAAGAGCCCAATGATAGCAATAAAGCTGTAATAATAATTAAGAGTTTCTTCATAATAATTTCATTGTGTGTTGTAGTCTATAACTAAGAAAATAACATAATATTGTCTTTTTCAATAGTTAGCAAAGGTAAAATATTTTAGCTAAAAAGCCAATTGGAGTTTATCCCTGAAAATCAATTCCTTATATCCAAACCCCAGTTCAATTTATCTCTAATTGTATCAAAAAAACTTCTGCTATCAACTTGTATCATATTTACCGAAAATTCACATTTTTTAATAACTAATTCTCTTGATGCTTCTATTGTTTCAAACCTCGAATCTAGACCAACTAAGAACGATTTAGATCGGCCTTGAATTTTTAGCTTTATAGTACTATTATCGGGAATTACTATTGGCCTTACAGTAAGGTTGTGAGGAGCAATTGGTGAGATAATAAAAATACCTGCTCCGGGAGTTACAATGGGGCCACCTACAGAAAGAGAATATGCTGTAGATCCTGTTGGCGTTGAAATTAATAATCCATCAGACCAATAGGAATTCAGAAACTGATCATCGATATATACATGCACAACAATCATCGATAAATGGTCTTTACGCTGAATAGCAAATTCATTTAAAGCAAAATTAAGTTCTCCAAAAAGGTTATCTTCTGTTTGTAGAGACAGTAAAGTACGTTTATCAAGAATATAATTATTCTTTAAAACACTATCTATTGCTCTATCTACTTCTTTCAATGATACTGATGATAAGAAACCTAACCTACCCATATTTATTCCCAAAATAGGAATATTAGAACCACGTACAACTTGTACCGTATCTAATATAGTACCATCGCCTCCCAAACTAAAAAAAGCATGAGGTTTTTTCTTAAAATCCTCAAGGGTTGAGTATACAAATGGTTCTCTTCTAAAATTTACTTTATTTTTCAGAAGTCTATAAAAATCCTTATTTATAAATATTTCGCAATTTGCTTGCTCCAACTTATCAATCATTGCCTGATAATTATCTTTATAGTTATCGAAATACTGTATTGCAAAAAAAGCTATTCTCATATTTGAAATAAATTAATATCCTATTATTTATAAATTATTGCATTAAAAATGCTTTAATAAAATCATCAATATCGCCATCCATTACAGCTTGCACATTTGAAGATTCAAATTTTGTACGGGCATCTTTTACTTGCTTATACGGGTGCATAACATACGACCGAATTTGCGAGCCCCACTCTATTTTCATCTTTCCATCTTCTACTATTTTGCTATCTTCTTGCTTCTTACGCAATTCAAGCTCATAAAGTTTGGATTTAAGCATTTTTTTTGCTTTTTCTCTATTTTTAAGTTGGGATCTAGTTTCTTGGCACTCCACTACAAAACCACTAGGAGCATGTCTTAGTCGAACTGCCGACTCTGTTTTATTAACATGTTGACCTCCTGGTCCTCCAGCTCTAAAAGTATCCCAATCCAAATCAGCTGGATTTAGAATTATTTCAATACTATCATCAACAATGGGATATACATAAATTGAAGCAAAAGAAGTATGCCTACGCGATGCAGAATCAAATGGTGAAATACGCACCAAGCGGTGAACCCCATTTTCTGCTTTTAAAAAACCAAAAGCATTTTCCCCTTCAAATTCAATAGTTGCTGATTTTATTCCTGCAGTTTCGCCATCTTGCTCCTCAACTATCTTTACTTTATAGCCCTTTCGCTCTCCATAACGCATATACATGCGCATCAGCATTTGAGCCCAATCTTGACTTTCAGTACCACCAGCTCCTGGGTTTATTTGCAACATAGCGTTTAAAGAATCGCTCTCCTCTCCCAGCATATTTAATAACTCCAAATCATCAATTTTACTAATAATTTCGTTATATTTTTGCTCTACCTCATGCTCCTCTATCTCACCCAAATTATAAAATTCAAACAAAACATCAAGATCATCATTTGCCTCGTTTGCCTCAGACCAACGTTCAACCCAACGTTTTTTATCTTTTATCTTTTTGAGTAATATTTCAGCTTTTTTAGGATCATCCCAAAAGTTAGGGTCTTGAGTTTTTAATTCATCTTCCTCAATTTCCATTTTCTTTCGATCGAGGTCAAAGATACCCCCTCAAAGCTTCAAGCCTTTCAATGTTTTCTTTATATTGTTCCTTTGTTACCATTATATAATTAGTTTTTTGTATTCTCTTTTATAAATTGCCAAATCAATGTGCTTTCAAAACCTCTCTGCAATGCAAAGTTCAAGAGTTTTTTCTTATTCACATTTGTCTTAATATCACCTATATTTCTAAGTTTAGTCTCACAAATATAAACTAAAGCATTATAATACTCATTTTCATCAATCTTAGCTAAAGCTATATTAATATCTTTACTATCAATTCTTTTAGCACGCAATGCAGCATATATTTTTTTCTTTCCCCATCTTTTATTGGAGAATTTACTTGAAGTAAATATTTTTGCATATCTCAGATTATCAATATACTCATGCTCTTCTAGATATTGAATTACATCATCAAATATGACTTCTGGCGCATCTATATTCTTAAGTTTACTTATAACATCAAAACTACATCGCTCTTGATAGTCGCAATACCTTTCAAGCTTTGAGATTATATCCTTAAAAATTACATTATCCATAGTTTAGCAATAATAATTTCAGAAATCTTGGCAAATACAAAGGTATCACTATATACAATACATTTTATAGAATAAAGAAAAATATAGGCATAAAAAAAGACCGTTGATTTTTCAACGGTCTATATAATAATTATAGTGTATTCTTTTATAGTTTTATTTCATCACCTTGTTTATTAAAAAAGTGATATTCTAAGAAATGGTATGAATTATCAGGGATTAAGTTAACCCACTTACGATACTCTTTAAACCACTTCCATTTAAAATTAAACAATCCTATTTTAAAGTGTGCATAAATGAATGGATGTAGTCTTATGGTAAGAGTCTTCTCATTTTGTTCTTGCAATAAGAATCGAATATTATTTTCGATATCATCAGCAATAAGAGTAGTAGATTTCACTTCACCTGACCCATGACAAACTGGACACTTCTCTTGAGTTTCTATTTCCATTTCTGGACGAACCCTCTGTCTAGTAATTTGGATTAAACCAAATTTTGTAACAGGGAGAATAGTGTGTTTAGCTTTATCACCTTTCATTTCTGCCTTAAGGAAATTATACAATTCTGTTCGATGTTCTTTTACAGTCATATCTATAAAATCGACAACGATAATTCCACCCATATCTCTCAAACGAAGTTGTCTGGCAATTTCCTTGGCAGATATCATATTCACTTGAAGAGCGGCATCCTCTTGATTAAGTTCTTTTTTGATACGGTGTCCACTATTGACATCAATAACGTGCATCGCTTCAGTATGTTCTATTATCAAGTATGCTCCGGATTTCATTGTTACTTTTTTTCCAAAAGAGCCTTTTATTTGTTTATCAACGTTAAACTGTTCAAATACAGGAGTACTAGTTTTATGAAACTTTACTATATCCACTCTATCGGGAGCAAAAGAAGAAATGTATGTTTTAAGTTCTTCAGCCATTTTGCTATCATCTACAACAACACTATTAAATGATTTATTTAACAAATCACGTAAAATTGTTGATGTACGACCTAATTCACCATGTACTTTCTCTGGTGGAACAGCAGAATTAAGCTTTTTAACTGTATCATTCCATTTCTTTTCAAGATTATCGATATCTGCAAGGATATCAGCTACACGCTTATCCATAGCACTTGTTCTAATAATCACACCAAAATTTGTTGGTCTAATACTTTTAACTAATCTTTTTAATCGATTACGTTCCTCAAAATCTTTAATCTTTTGAGAAACCGATATACGATTTGAAAAAGGCACTAAAACAACATATCTTCCTGCTAAAGCAATCTCACTAGTAATACGAGGACCTTTTGAGCTTATAGGCTCTTTTGCTACCTGTACTAATATTGTTTGATTTACTGAAAGAACATCTTGAATTTTTCCTGTTTTAACAATTTCTGGTTCAAAAGTAAAATCTTTTAATTTTACTTTTTTACTATTAGAATTGTTACATATTTTGACAAACTTGTTCAAAGAACGAACCTTGGGTCCCAAATCATGGTAATGAAGAAAAGCATCTCTCTCATGTCCAACATCAACAAACGCTGCATTAAGACCTGGAGTTACTTTCTTAACTTTTCCAAGGTATAAATCACCTACACTATAATTATTATCAAGCTTTTCCTCATTAATCTCCATTAGCTGCTCATCTTCCAACAAGGCTATAGAAATTTTCTTGGGGCTTACATTGATAATTAAATCTTTGTTCACGGTAATTATAAATTAAATTATTTAGTAGAGACGATCTCTACTTTAAGCTGAGAGGCCTGATTTCATTTAATTCCGGAACAGAAGGAGTTGATTTGATTTTTTTTTAATTCCATTGCATTGAAAAGTTGCTCTAGAATAGATGGTTTAAGATTAAAAAATCTTAATACTAATTTTAATAAAAAAACTAATTAGCTTAAATAAAAACAATTACATACTTAAAAAATAAAGTATGTAATTGCCTATTTATAAGATGAATGAAGAATTACTTCTTCTTATGACGATTCTTACGAAGTCTTTTCTTACGCTTGTGCGTAGACATCTTATGACGTTTTCTTTTTTTACCACTTGGCATAATTAAAAATATTTGGAGTTATTACAATTTTGACTTAACCTCGTTCACGAAAGATTTAGCTGGCTTAAATGCAGGAATCTTGTGAGCTGGAATTTTAATAGTAATATTTTTTGATATATTTCTACCTGTCTTCTCAGCACGTTCTTTAATAATAAAAGAACCAAATCCACGCATATATACGTTTTCACCATTAATCATAGCTCCTTTTACAGTATCCATAAAAGTTTCTACTACAGATTGAACTGCAATCTTCTCAATACCAGTTTTATTAGCAATTTCTGCTACAATTTCTGCTTTTGTCATATTTATTTATATTTATATTGTTATTAAAAATCAAAAGAATAAATAATCATATTATTTAGGGCTGCAAAGATAATTATAATTTCATTAGTATCAAGGTTTTTTATAAAAAAAATATAACTTAACTCTAATTTTAATAATAATTAATAAGTCGCATTATCTAGATCATTGAAAAACGACTTACTATATGGTTTACAATCATTAAATAATTATGATTTAACAGGTACTAGTTCTATTTTAAGCTCTGAAATTGAGTCAAACAAATCAACTAACTGATCATTCTTCTCTGATAGTTGTGCTATCATTTCCTTACGTTTAGACCCTAGTTCTCCACTTAATCTATCAAATAGATCAGAATAATAGTCTATACCTAATTGCAAATTATTTGCAAATGTATTTAGATATTTCTCTTGTCGCTTATTAAGACCAACCTTACCTTCCTCTATTTTATCTTTTAAATAATCAAGATAAAGATCTAACTCTTTAATAAACATATTTGGTCTATCAACGCCATTGATTGCATTCTCCTTACCGTATATATGCCCTATCATTTGTTTAAGAGATAAAGTCTTTGAGAAATATGCCATATTAGGTCCAGGGCATACTGAAATACCATCTCCTTCTACCTTAGTACTAAGCTTATTAACTTTAAGAGTAGCAGTACTTAGCCCTACACATATGCATGATTTATCAACTATCTTATCGTACTTAGATTGATACTCTTCAATAGAAAGCTCTTGATCATCAAGTCTCTTTATAGCCATTTTCTGATAACGACGCGAAGCCGTACAGATTGACTTTTCTGTAAACTCTCTATTAAGGGCAACATATTTTTTTGGACAAGGACTACCTGGAGTACCTTTTGCTATTCGCGCCATTTTCTCAATATCCTTAGTATTACCTCTTAAAGAATTAAAAGGAACTCCTAAAGGTGAAATATCACTTAAATATAGGTCTTTTTCTTTAGCAACAGATAATCTTTCTATAGTTTCTTCATCAATACTTGTAGCTTCAGGCACCAAAAGAAATGGAGTTCCCCAACCTACAGAGTCAATATTGTATTCATCAATTAAGAAGTTATGTTCTTCAGAAGTTCCGACACCACCCTGAGCAGTAATCATTAATTTTGGTACTTGCTTAGGAATAACTTTTCCTTTGGCAACCAAAGAAGACATAAATATACTTCCTACAGAAGCAATTAGTTCATCACGTTTTTCTTTAAACTCATTAAGCACAGGCCCCAATAGATATCCATCAGTAGCAAAGGCGTGACCTCCACAATTCAGACCAGACTCTATTCTATATTCGGAAACCCAAATACCTTTTTTAGCTAAATATTTACCTTGAATCAACGCTGAACGATAGTCGCTTACTTTTAATACAATTTTTTTCTTGATACGACCGTACGAATCAGGAAAAAAATCGCGGAAATTTTCCATATAATTAAATAAACGAGGGTTCATCCCTGCTGATAATATAATTGAAGAATTTAGATCACTTTCTGCATAACCACGTAATGCCGCATGAGCATCATTATATTCTACAGGAAGTTGCACTCCATTCTTATAATTATCCTTATCGATTTTCGTCATAATATTAACATCGATACTACCCATTTTGATATTGGCTGACAACCAAGATTTGAATTCATCAAAACCAGTTTTTCTCTGAGAGATGAAATAATCAAATTCTTTTTTTACTTCAGACGAATCAGGAAGATAACTAAAATACTCTTTTATTTCTTCAATCTTGTCTTGAGCACCACTACGAAGCTCTGCAATCTTTTCTTCTGACACCTTATTAATAAAGTTCAAATAAGAAGTAATTCTTTTTGCGCGAAAGTCGTCAATCTTATCAGTAATTTCCTGGTAAGAAATCTTGTACTTCTCGCTATACACCTTACGTACTCGTTCAACGAGTATATCATCGACCAAGGATATCACCGAATCTATGCCGAATTTTGAAACCTTCAGCGGCGAATCGATACTATATCCTATGCCCAACACTGGTATATGAAACGAATGTGTTTTTGACATATTTTTATAATTATTAATTTACACTTAGCAATCTTATATTTTATAATTCATTAAAGAACCAGAATATTATTGCAATTTGCAGCAAAGATATACTTATTAATCTATTAATCTATAATATTTTAAGAAATGATAACTATATATTCTAATAATACCGCAAAGTGTCGAAAAAACCAACACTTATTTATAATAATGTTAATTATTTGCTAGTTTTAGGTGTGAATTTAAATAACACAATTAGGTATTATTTAAATAATTATATATTTTTAGTTTAAATAGACTATTGTATTCACCATTTCAGTACATTTACAGCCTTAAATTAATAATAATTGTTTTGAAAAGATTAATACTTCTACTCGTAGTAATAGCTTTTAGTACGAGCATTACTTTGGGGCAAATATATAAAATTAACACCTATAATGGGCAGACTATTTCTACTTGCGCAGGCACTTTTTATGATTCAGGAGGAGCCACAGGAAATTATAATTCAGGAGAAGCCTATGTGGTAACATTTTCACCAATCATTGATTTTACAAATATCACTTTTAATTCTTTCAATGTTCAAATTGGAGATTTACTTGAAATTTTTGATGGAGCAGATGTTAACGCTCCTTTAATTGCAATTTTTAATAGCGGAAACTCTCCTATTGGGCAAACAATAAGAGCCACTTTCTTAGGAACACAAGGCAAACTTACTATTAGGTGGACATCTGTAGGTTCTAGTACCGGATGGGATGCTTCTGTTAGTTGCAATATTCCTTGCCAAAGTTATAATACAATTATTACCCAATCCACACCCCCTTTTACTATAGATAGTGGTATATATTATATAGATATTTGTCCGGGTGACACTGTTCAACTAAGAGCTTCAGCAAGTTTTTACCTTAATGATCTATACTATCATCAAGATACTACTACAACTGCTTTTACATGGAATTTTGGTGGCAACAATAATGTTTCTGGACAAAATATTACTACAACAATAAATAACATACAAGGTTATAACGCTTATATTCTAGCATCCGATACCATTGGATGTGGAGCTGCACAGTCTACTGAAGTTAGGATTAGAGTTTCCACACCGCCTGATTTTACAGGCACAGTAGTTTCTCCTATGCAATTTTGCCAATACGATTCTACATTACAAATGGGTTATGTAGAACCTACTGCATGGTCTGTTACTCCATCATTATCAGTTGCAGGCACAACATATTTGCCTGATGGCTCTGGAGTTTCTTATACTTCAAATCTTATTTTCAATGGATTTGGCACAGGTCAGATTTTACAAAACGCGAATGATCTATTAAAAATATTCATGGAAATTGAGCATTCATATATTGGCGATTTAAATTTAGTAGTAAAATGTCCTAATAATTCAACAGTTACTTTAAAATCCTACCCTGGCGGAAATTCTAATTTCCTTGGTGAGCCAATCGATAATAATTCAGCTCCTGTTTCTGGCTTAGGCTATATGTATCACTGGTTATCTGGGGGTAGTACTACTATGGCTGCTGCATTCTCACTTTATCAATATTCGTTTACCGACGTACTAGGAGCATCGTATGTAGGTCATAATTACTTACCACCATCAGCAGCCTACCCTGCTACATCAACAGCAACTGGCACACTTCCAATAATACAATATAAACCAGAAACTCCAATTACAAATTTATTAGGCTGTCCACTTAACGGCACATGGAGTATTACAGTAACTGATAACCTCGCAATTGATAATGGTTTTATCTTTTCTTGGGGAATAGATTTTGCCCCATCGTTATTACCAGTTGCATGGGGATACACTCCTATTATAGACACTACATATTGGAATTATGGTATTGGCGATACTACATATCAAGTGGTAGATTTTGCAGGACAACAACCTATTACTTATACCATGATTGACAATGCAGGTTGCCAGTATGATACAACATTATTTGTGTCAATAAATCCTTCACCACAAATAGAGCTAGGTAATGATACAAATATATGCACCAATAATTCTATTACAATATATAGCAATAACGACATTCCAAACTCAACTTTAAATTGGAGTAATGGAGACAATACTAATTCTATTTCAATTACCCCTACAAATACGACATCTTATTCATTAATAGCTACATCGCCTCTGGGCTGCAGTAGTTATGACACCATTGAAGTTGCACTTGTACCACTTCCAACTATGGAAATATCTGTTGACACATTAATCTGTATTGGCACAAATGCTAGTTTAAAAGCTGGTGGAGGAGTTTTATACCATTGGAATAATGGTATAAATACAGACACCAATAGTGTAACTCCAGTTACAACAACGGTTTATCACGTTACAATTACTGATAATAATGCATGCGTTGCAGATACTTTTACTACGGTAACAGTAGCAGATTTACCAAATATAACCATAAGTAACGACACTGTAATCTGCGAAGGAACTAATGCTAATTTGAAAGCAACGGGGGGCATCTCCTATGAGTGGAATAATGGAATAAATACTTCTAATCAAACAGTCTCTCCTATTAATAGCACCTCGTACTATGTTACTGTAAAAGATATAAATACATGTGAAGACAGTGCTAAAGTTTTAGTTGAAATACTTGACAATCCAGTAGCTTATATTTACTCAAATTACGATACTATATGTCGTGCTGGAGAGGTCACTCTAACAGCAAATGGAGGAATGTCGTATAAATGGGATAATGGATCTACTTCGCATATAATAAAAGAAATTGCAAATACTTCGAAACGATTCTCATTATTGGCAATAAATACTCAGCAACTAACTAATTGCTACGATACAGCATCTATATATTTGGTTGTAGAGAATTGTGCAGTATATGTACCTACAGCTTTTACTCCAAATGGAGATGGGTTAAACGATTATTTTAGTGCTAAAGGAATTATTTCAAATACAGCTAAATTCACAATGATAATTTTCAATCGTTATGGTCAGAAGATTTATGAAACTAATGATATGAATGAGAGTTGGGATGGGTTATTTAAAGGAGAACCTGCTCCTGATGGCGTATATGCGTGGATTATTCAGGTGAAAGAAGATAGTATTGAATCATATGAAATTACAGGAACTGTTACTTTACTTAGGTAATTGATTTATTTTACAAAAAGAGTTCCTAGCTGATCAACAGCGCTTTCCCAATCATAATTATCTTTCACAAAAGAATGACCTTCTTTAGCTATTTTTTCGGCTAAATTCTTGTCAGTAATTAATTTTATTATTTGCTCAGCAAATAATCCAGCGTCATTATTCTCACTTATAAGAACTTGTTTTCCATCGATAGCTTTAAGTGCTTGATTTGCCAATTCGGAAGTTACGCAAGGCATTTCCATAGCCATTGCTTCCAATAATTTATTCTGAAGACCAATTCCAATTTGCATAGGAGCAACAAAAATATCTGATTCAGAATAAGCATCTCTTATATCATCAATCCAGCCACTAACCACTACCCTATCACCTCTTAAAGCTTTAACAGATGTATGAGGTGAGGCGCCTGCAAGTAGCACCCTTACTTTTTCATACTTTTTCCAAACTAAAGGCATTATATCTTTTACTAAGAAAATAGCCGCCATAATATTTGGCGCATAATTCATATTTCCTGTGAAAACAATATCATATTTCTTTTGAGAATTTTGCTTTTTAAAGAAGTCAAAATCCACTCCATTTGGTACTATTGAAGTTCTTTCTTGAATTCGAGATGGCAATAGACTCTTATCAGCTTGCGTAATGATAGAAAGTCCTTCAAAATCATCCAATTCATTTTTCTCATAAGCAAGCATCCTCTTATACTCTATATTAAGAACATACTTTGTAAATCCTTTAGCCTTTGCCGCTCTACGTTCAAGACCTTTTGAGAAAGCATCTTGTATGTCTAAAACTTTAGGGATTTTAGTATAACGAATATACTCAGCAACTCTTATTAACTGTCCATAAACAAAATCAGCTTTACTCTCTGATATTATTCTTTGGATTTTATTATTAGTATTTCTATTATAGAAGTAACCAATTTGTAGTGGTTTATTACCAAGAAAAGCACCAACAACACCTAAAATATTTGCTAATCTATTAATATGTAAAAAATGTATCTTATTACAATACTTACTTAATTTAGCAGCAGCTATCTCATTATTACTTTTTGAGCTTAATGCAATTAGTTCAATCTCATAAGTTTTTGATAAATACCTAATCTGATGATAAATACGAAGTTTATCACCTTTATCAAGGGGCCAAGGTACTCGAGAAGTAATTACTAATAATTTCAAATTACTATTTTAGATAATGCATTGGCAAATATACAGTAAAAAGCCATCATAACTATAGGCAACTTTATCCACATTATACCTTTAATAAGTCTTTAAATACAATTATAATAATTTCCTAATGTATCACTACTTTTATTGTATAATTGTAAATAATACTGGAACCAATCTATATATAGATACAGTACTGTATTTCAACTTAATACAACTTTTAACAAATAACATTTAATATGAAACGAATCACATTCATTGTTATTATTGCTGTTATATCTACAGTAATACTTACATCGGTTACATCAAAAAAGAAGAACAAACAATTTAGAGGGACTATTACTTACGACCTAAGTTACGAGAGCGATGAACTTACCAGCATTGAGATGGGAAAATTTCCTAAATCGCAAACCGTAATGATGTATGATGGAATGTCAAAATTTGACATAGAAAAACCTGGTGGAGGATTAACCTATATCTCAAACCCAGAAACTGACCAGTTTATGGTATTAATTGAGTCTGGCCTACGCAAAGCTGCAATTATTACTAAGTTAAGCGAAATTGAGGCAAAGCAAGATTCTTCACGCGAATACACTACACAGATAGACTTATCGGAAGACAAAAAAGAAATTGCAGGTTATATTTGTAATAAGGCAATTGTCACTTTCACTCCAAAGCCAGGAATTATCACTGTAGAGCGCATGTTTAGCGTATATTACTGCCCAAAACTTGGGAACTTAAAATCTAACGAAGGTGGACCATACGAAGGTATCAATGGCGAATTACTTGAGTATTATAACGTAAGCTCACAGATAATTACAAAAATGGTAGCTACAAATGTCAAGAAAGGTAAAGTTAGCGATTTAGATTTCTTCTTACCATCGGACTTTAAAGAGTTTACTCCTGACCAAGAGAAAGAATTGATGGATTATTTACAGGGCAAATAAGATATTTTTACAAATTAATAAAAAATATAAGCAGTGAAGAACGCCATTGGTAAAGGTAATAAAAAGGACAAAAAACAATCGTCAAAAAAAACTAAGAAAAAGGGAGGCAAATCTTTTAAGATGCCAAGTATTTTTTCTTTTCTAAAAGACGAACGTTTTGTTAAGTCTTTTGGCCTATTTCTTTTCTTTTTCACAATATATTTATTCATTGCTTTTATTTCATTTTTTATAAGTTGGTTTAGTTTAAATAACGACGACATATTCTCTAACATAGGTTTAGGAAGAGTTTTCTTAGACCAAGATATTTATGTTAATAATATTACTGGAAGATTAGGAGCTGCTTTTTCTCAATCATTAATAAAAGAGTGGTTTGGTATTTCAGCATTTTTTATTCTATATATTACAGGTTTAATTAGTTTAAGGTTACTTAGTGGTTTAAGAATTTTATCAATAAAAAGAGCTATTCGTCATAGCGTATTTGCCTTAGTTTGGGTTTCTATTACGGCAGGTCTAATATTCAGTAATGGCGCTAAAGCGTCAATATTTGGTGGTATTTTTGGCCAACAAGTAAGCCGTTATCTTAATGGATTGCTTGGAAGCCCTGGATTAATAATCATAATTATATTTTCATTAATTATATTTCTAGTTTTTGCTTTTGACCTAATAAACTATATTCAAGGTTTTATAAAAACAAAAGCCACTGAAGAAAAACAGAATCTTGATAATTATGAAGTTGATGGATTAAGCATTAATGATCTTGCAGCTCTCCACGAAGAAAAAAATACTGAAATAACCTTTGACCAAGAAAGTGACAGCAGTATAACTGACAATAGTGATAATAAAGTAGCGAGCGAAGAGTTTGAGGTAATTACAAATGACACAACTACTAAAGAAACTTCTACTGACGAGACTAATGATTTTGAAATTGAGCTTACACAAAACAATGAAGAAATAATTGTTGATGAAGTTAGTGAGGAAGATATTAACTTAACGATTGAAAGTTCAGATGAAGAAGCTTTAGTTAATGAAAACAAACTAAATACTCACGGTATAGATACTCCATATGACCCAAAAGAAGACTTAGCTAATTTCAAGAATCCACCATTAGATTTATTGGCAGAGCATAGTTCATCCAACAATATAACTATAAATAGAGAGGAATTAGAAAGCAATAAAAACAGAATTGTAGAAACACTGTCAAATTATAAAATAAAGATTGATAAAATAAAGGCTACAATTGGGCCTACTATCACTCTATATGAAATAATACCTGCTCCAGGAGTTCGTATTTCAAAAATAAAAAACCTAGAAGATGATATAGCTATGAGCTTAGCAGCTCTTGGCATACGTATTATTGCTCCTATTCCAGGGAGAGGAACTATAGGTATTGAGGTTCCTAATTCTAATCCTGAAATTGTTTCTATGAAAACAATTATTGCTAGTGAGAAATTTCAGAATGCAAAATTTGATCTACCAGTAGCTATAGGGAAAACTATTAGTAACGAAACTTTTGTTTTCGACTTAGCTAAGATGCCTCACTTACTTGTTGCAGGTGCTACTGGCCAGGGAAAATCTGTAGGTCTAAATGCAATTATAACATCTCTCTTATACAAGAAACACCCAGCACAGCTTAAGTTTGTGATGGTGGATCCTAAAAAAGTTGAATTTTCTTTATTCTCAAAAATAGAGAAGCATTATTTAGCAAAACTTCCTGATAAAACTGATGCTATTATTACTGATAATAAAGATGTGGTAACTACCTTAAACTCGTTATGTATTGAAATGGACGAGCGATATGACTTACTAAAAATAGCTGGCACTAAAAACCTTAAGGAATATAATGTCAAATTTGTTGCTCGCAAATTAAACCCTGAGAATGGGCACCGATATTTACCATATATTGTACTAGTAATTGATGAATTTGCAGATTTAATAATGACTGCTGGTAAAGAAATAGAAGGACCTATTGCTCGATTAGCACAACTTGCCCGGGCCATTGGTATACACTTAATTATAGCAACTCAAAGACCTAGTGTGAATGTAATTACGGGGATGATTAAAGCAAACTTTCCTGCTAGAATTGCATTTAGAGTAACTTCTAAAATAGATTCAAGAACAATACTTGATGCAGGTGGTGCCGATCAGTTAATTGGTAGAGGTGATATGCTTTTCTCCAAAGGAGATGGCATTATTCGCTTACAATGTGCATTTGTTGATACTCCAGAGGTAGAAAAAATTGTAGACTTTATTAGTGACCAAAAAGGTTATGCAAGCGCTTTTAATTTACCTGAATTTATTGGTGATGAGGACAGCGGAAAATCTGATATCGATATGGACGATAGAGATGAGCTATTTGAAGATGCTGCACGCATGATTGTAAACAATCAACAAGGAAGCACATCACTTATTCAACGAAAAATGAAGCTTGGCTATAACCGTGCAGGAAGAATAATTGATCAATTAGAAGCTGTAGGAATTGTTGGAGAAAGCAAAGGCAGCAAAGCTCGCGATGTTCTTATTTCGGACATTCAAACATTGGAACAATTATTGGAAGACATAAACGCAAGATATTAATTAAATAAATAAAACAACACTCTTTATCTGATAAAATATAAAGTATAAATTATAAAAATATGAAAAGTATTATAATCGTATTAATAGCATTCCTAACTATTACACAAAATGGATTTGCTCAGATTAATGACTCAAAAGCTAATGATATTTTAGAAAAAGTTGCAACTAAAGCTAAAACTTATAATAATCTTAAATTCCAATTTAATTATAGAATGCAAGATAAAGCCCATAAGATAGATAACACTATTGCTGGTAGCATTGTGATGTCAGGCGATATGTATAACCTACATATTATGGGTAGAAATATTGTCTCTGACGGCACTACAATGTGGACTCATGACCCTGATGCTGAGGAAATTCAAATTAGTAACGTTGATAAAACTCAAGACAGCTTTGGTTTTCTTAAAGTAATAACTAATGTGGACGATAGCTATAATGCAAAATATATTAAGACTACTAAAGATGGAGGAAAAGATATTTATGTAATTGACCTTACTCCTAAGGAAGGCAAATCTTATTATAAAATCCGTATTAAGGTAATTAAGGAAAGCAGCATGATTAATGAAGCTATCATATACGAAAAGGAAAATGTTAATTACACTTTTAGCGTTGAGAAATTTGAAACTAATTTAAGTCTTTCTACTAACTATTTTAATATTGACCCTAGTAAGTATCCTGATTCGGATGTAGTAGATTTAAGATAATAGAAGAATATAGAAACAAAAAAATCGGACCTTAAATATCCGATTTTTTTGTTTCTATAATTTCCTTATTAAGTAGTAGAAAAGTTTCTGTGTTTTTATTTCGAATAATCCTTATTTAGTTTAATTACCGAAACTGCTTCAAAGCCTGAATAGATAAGATAATTAATAAAGAAACTTAATAGAAAAGCCACAGCATCGTCCCTAACTAGAACGGCATAGGTAAAGAGTATCACTAGAAATGATAATAGTTTTATAGTAGTAACTAGCATATAGCGAGTTGCAAATTGTCTCGGATTCTTATCCAATGCTCCTAAAAATGCTTTATGTATAAAATATGTTATTAGCATAAAAAATAATGGCATTGCCCATAATGTAGGAGAAACCCATTCTTTAGGCATAGCAAACATCCAAGCTAAAGCTATAATTTCTATAATAAAAGTTAAGCCAATTAACTGAATTACAAATGATTTTTGAGATTGCATTCTTTATAATATTAGAAAAACTGCCCAGTATCACTAAGCAGTTTTATTAGATTCATTATTGTCATTAGTTTTCTTGTCCCCCATTTTTACAAAATCCTTAATGGAATAATACATTGCCAAAGCAACTGATATTATACTAAATAGAATAGTAAAAATAGGAAAGCCCCATTTCAAATATTCATCAAGCATAACTCCCAAATAGGTTCCTCCAAAAACGGTAAGCCCCATCTGAAAAGCAATACTAGAATACTTTACGTAGCTATTTAATTGATTGCTCTTTTTCGACATTATTTGCAGGGCCTATCTTCGTAGTAGAGTTTTCTGATTTATCCATATTAATTGTTCCACTAATACTAGCACCAGGCTCTATTGATATTTTATTTGTAATAATATCACCTTTCAAAGAAGAAGTTTCTTTCAGAGAAAGTAATTCTGACACATTAATTTCACCTTCAATACTACCCATTACTTCGGCATTCTTACACTTAATCTCACCTTCAATTTTACCGCTTTTACCAAGAACTAACTTACCCTTGATATCTAAAGTACCCACTATAGTACCATCTACACGAATATCACCTTTTGTCTCTACTTGACCATGTATGCTTGTACCAGCAACTATTCTATTGAACTCTGTTGCAACGTCATTATTTGAATTTCTTGCCATAATACTATTATTATTAATTTATAGAACTATCATATTCATTAATAGCTATTAAACTATAATTTGAACATGCAAAGATAAAGCTTTTTGAAATATTATTAACAAGCAAAAAGCTTTAGCGATTAGTTTTAACGTAAAGAATCTTAATTTGTTTCAATTGTGACCATTAATAAACATAAATACTTGAGTATCAGTAGTATTATTATTATCTTCCATAATAAACAAATAATTACTTACTTATAATTTTTTCATAGCTTTGCATTTACAATTCAAATAACTAAGAATAAACACTTAATATATGAAGACTATATTTATTACTGGAGCAACATCAGGCATAGGAAAATCCTGCGCAAGAATATTTGCAGAAAATGGCAATAGACTTATTATTACGGGAAGACGAATTGAGCGCCTTAAGGAATTAAAAACAGAACTTAATAATAAATACAATACTGAAGTATTAGTTCTAAACTTTGATATAAGAAATAATAAAGAAGTAGATAAAGCAATATCTAATTTGGGTAATAAATGGAATAATATAGATGTACTTATTAACAATGCTGGATTAGCAGTAGGACTTAATAAGTTTCAAGATGGAGTAATCGATGATTGGGAAAGAATGATAGATACTAATATTAAAGGTTTGCTATATATAACACGTGCAATATCACCTTTGATGGTGGATAGAAAATCTGGTCATATAATAAATATAGGATCCGTTGCAGGAAAAGAAACTTACCAATATGGCAATGTCTATTGCGCCACAAAACACGCTGTAGATTCTATTTCTAAGGCTATGCGAATTGATATGGTTGAGTTTGGAATTAAAGTAACACAAATTGCACCAGGAGCAGTAGAAACAGAGTTCTCTAATGTACGATTCAAAGGAGATGATGCTAAGGCCGATTCCATTTATAATGGGTTTGAGCCACTTCGTCCTGAAGACATTGCAGATGCAGCTTTTTATTGTGCAAACTTACCTAAGCATGTAAACATTAACGATATGCTAATTATGCCAACAGCTCAAGCTTCTGCAGGGCTAATTCATAAAATTTAAAAGTAGAAATTAGACTATATTCAATAGCAATTTATATAGGATTACATACCTATAATTTAATAATAGGTTATGATTTTAAAATCTCACAGCCCTTCTACAGCAAAAAAGAGGATTGTTATTACTTATTATACACTAGTAATATGCAACTTACAGCAATAATTAGTAATCCAATAATAATTTTAAATATATATTTATTAGATAAAAAATATTTTTATATTTGCACTCTTATTATGGTGGATGTAGCTCAGTTGGTTAGAGCGCTGGTTTGTGGTGCCGGAAGTCGTGGGTTCGAGACCCATCTTCCACCCGTAATTAAATCCTTAATCTTAATTGATTAAGGATTTTTTTTGTTTTCCATAATAGTATTTACTTATTAATTCTATTCTATTTCTGCGAAATAAGCATAGTATTAACATATCATTGCACAACGCCACCCTTACTAAATACTCAAATCCAAGTCTTTATAAAATTAAAAGTAGTTAAAAATAGTTTTTTACTTCCAAATTAGTTACCTTTGCTAGTTAATTAACAAAACACGGATTAATAAATATATTTTTATCATTTTAATAATATTATTATGAAAACAAACTATACTATCTTTCGAAATCTTATTACTGTTATTTTATTAACGATACCTTTTGCAATAATTGCCCAAACATATGGAACTATTGGGAGTGGTAGGAGTACTGAAACCTACCCACTTAATACATATTATGAGGATTCAAAAACTCAAATGCTATATACAGCTACAGAATTACAAACTGCTGGACTTTCTGCTGGATTAATAACGCATTTAGCATTTGAAATTAGTAGTTTTGATAATAAAACACTAACTAATTTTAAAATAAGACTACAAAACACAAATGATACTTCATTAGATAGTTTTATTACTACTAATTGGACTACTGTTTACGATAATGACTATACACTTACAAAAGTAGGTTGGGATACTATTAATCTAAATAGCGTTTTTTATTGGGATGGAATAAGCAATCTACTAGTTCAAGTTTGTCACGATAATACAGAATATTATGAAGAATCATTTGTGTATTGTTCAATAGATTCTAACATGGTTTGGTATGAGGAAGATGATTATGCAAGTGGTTGTGGATTTTCGGACGGATGGTCTGATAACTTAAAACCAAATATTTTATTTGGGATTATGCCTGAAACTCAAACAGATATTGGTATTATTGAATTTAGTGAGCCTAATTTAAATGATATTGTAGACCCTAGCTCTAATGCGACAATAAAAATAATAATAAATAATGCAGGGCTTGCCGCTCAAAGTAATTTTAACGTAAAATATAGTATTGATAATGGCAACACCTATGTGACAGAAATTTTCTCTTCTACTCTTAATCCAGGTGATACTGCTATATATACTTTCGCTCAAAGTGCTGACTTAAGTAATACCGGATATTATGATATACTTGGTGTAGTAGTGTTAGCCGATGACAGTAATAAATATAATGATACGATATATAGGAATACAATAGTATGTACCCAACTAAATGGCACATATACCGTGGGTCCTAACAAGAATTTTATCACTTTAGAAGAAGCTTTGAATTTTCTGGGAGGCTGTGGCATTAATGGACCAACAACCTTATTATTAGATGAAATTGTATTTGATGCCTCCTACTCTATTAACCCCATTAATGGATTAAGCAGTACTAATACTTTAACAATTAAAGGTCAAAGTCACAATACTGTATTATTAAATTCTAGCACTGAACCCCTTGACAGTTGCGTAATTGAAATAAATGGTGCTCAGTATATTTCTATTGTTAATTTAACCATAAAACAAACTTCACCAGAAGCATTTATTGGAGTTAATTTAACAAATGAAGCCGATCATATTACTATTAAAAATTGTGTAATTGAAGCTTTAACTATACCTTCCTTTAGTTTTGGAATTGTAGCATCTCAAAATATTGGAGAAATTCTTGATGAAGGGTATTTTAATTTCGCTACAAATGCAAATTATTTAACAATTGATAGTAACGAGATTAAAAACTGCCTTTTCGGTATTGTACTAAATGGAGCTGCAGAAGTTCCTGAAATGCAAGAAGAAATTAAAGCCGTGCAAAATACTATTACAAATAATCACATTTCAGATGCTGGCATTTTTGGAATATTTGTTTCGCAACAAAGTTATTTAGATATATCAAATAACACTATAGATAGTAAGGAAGTACTTATGGAATTCAATTTTGCAATTGTTATAATAGATTGTATGGATAAAATTGAAGTAAACAAAAATACAATAATCTATGAAAGTGAAGGAGTAGGTATTTTAGTAAATAATTTGAATCAAAATTATGAAACAAACGATAGTGTTTTTATTACTAATAATATGATATATCTAGAAGGAGAATCAACTGGCATAGAAAATTCTAGCTCTAGCAGTATTCATTATTATAATAATACCATAAAAATAAATGATGGTAATATATACTCAAAAGCTATTTCAATTAATAATGGAAGCTCAAACATTGACTTATATAATAATATCCTATATTGCGATAGTGGTTATGCTTTTCACGCTTCAATGAGTGATACTGCTTTGCATTCTGATAACAATAATTTCTATACTACTGATAGCATTTTTATTTATTTCAATGGTCAAATAATTAATGATATACCAACCTTTAGTAGTTATTCGTTTGGAGACAATACTTCCATATCAGAAGACCCTATTTTTTACACTACAACAAACTTACGCTCAAGTAGTTTAACTATGAATAATAGCGGAATACCGATAGCATATATTCAAGATGATATGGATAATGAAGCAAGAGATGCTTCTAATCCAGATATAGGAGCTGATGAATATAATCCTTTTGCTAACGACATTAGAATAATTGATTATATAGGACTAATTGGTGAGGCTTGTGATTTATCAAATAGCGAATCCTTTGCTATAGTTATAAAAAATACTGGTACTGAAAATCAAACAAATATACCATTAAGCTATAAAATAAATAATGGTCCTATAACTACTGAGATATTGGCTTCGCTAAATTCTATGGAAATTGACACTTTTACTTTTAGTGCAAATGTAGATTTATCACAATGGGGAGATATTTATTTAACAGTATTCTCAGATTTAGACAACGACCAAATCAGGGAGAATGACTCCATAACAATAGATATATTTAATACATTAAAAATTTCAGAAATTCCATTTAGAGAAGATTTTGAAGATACAAATTACTATTTCGAATTAGTTAGCAACGAAAAATCTTCAATAGAGATTATTGATGGTGAGGGTGTTAATGGCAGCAAATGTATTCTCATGACTGGTGGAGATGATTTTAGTTGGGAGGGAGCAGATGGAGACCTTGCTTTACTAATAGAGTATAATACTATTCATTCAGCTTCTTTATCAACTTGCTATATTGATGCTTCAGGTTTAACTGAGCTTTCATTATTTGCAAAACTAAGGTTAGATGTTAAAGACATGATAGGTTATACCTTTTTCTATGTGACAGTAAACGACACTATTGTTAAAGATATAAATAATGATAGTGTTTGGACAAACACTACATCTGGTTTTGTGAACTTGGAATTTAATATAAACCAATTTGCTGGTAGTCAAATAAAAATAGAATTTAATGGAATACTAAGGAATGTAGAGGAGGACCATATTTACATCGATGATATTCTGATATATTCGCCACAACCAAATGATGTTGGTGTAACAGAAATATTTGGAGGTGATATGACTAATTGTGGAATTGAAAACGACTCCATATTTGCTGTTGTAAGAAACTATGGCACTCTGCCTCAAACAAACATACCTGTAAATATGACTATAGACTGCAGTACTCCTGCTAGCTTCAATACTATAATAACAGATACGCTAGAACCATATACTGGGGAAGCTATTGTATTTATTGGAACATTTAATAGTTTTGTTAATGATGATTTTGATTTCAAAGTATTCACAACACTTTCTAGTGACACCATGTTACTTAATGATACTTCTAGAACTAAAATTCAATTATTCAGACACCACGAGATATCATACATAGAAGAGTTTGAAAACACTTCTGACGAAGAAGTATTTGACGGTGGTGGTGATGGTGGTGATGGTGGAGGAGAAATTCCTGGAATTATTTATAATTATGAGGGTTGGTCATTAGAAAATTATATGATTATGAAATCTGGTTATAATGGTTTTTCGTCTAGCGCACTTATATACCAAGTTGAACAACCAATGCCTAATCAATATGCAATAATGGATGATTATATTGGCATTATTAAACCACAATCTGTTTATAGTTTTGATTTTAAATTCTTTCTTGTAGAGGAATACTCTGACTCTATTAACTTTGTAATAATAAACTGCAACGATGAAGAGTCACTTATATATTCCATAAACGAATCGAATTATATTAACGATACTAATTGGCATAGCTATAGTATACCCATTGGACAATTTGATGGTGATAAAGCACGAATTGGTGTTAGAACAATTTCTAGCGAAATGGCCTATTGTGTTTTTGCAATTGATAATTTCGGTATTACTAATACTTTTGTTGTAGACTTAGGTAATGATACTACAATTTGCTTTTACGACTCATTATCCCTTAGCCCACAGCTAAATTCAGAGGGTAACTATACCTATTTATGGAATGGGCCAAATGTAAATGGAGACACTAGTTCAACTATAATTGCAAGTACTCCAGGAACATACTCCGTTACTGTATATGATAATTTGGGCTTGGCAAATTCAGACCAAATAAACATACAATTTACTCCAGGACTATCAGCAAATACATCTACGCTTAACCCTAGTATTTGCTTTGGAGATTCCACTCATATTCGTACTGATCTATATGGAGCATTTCCAATGATTGTTAATTGGAAAATCAACGATACGCCTCTCGCAGATACTGTTAACAGTGTTATGATAGATTATTTCAGTCCCGACACTTCAACTTTATTTACCATAGTGTCCATAACTGATAATTATGGCTGCACTATTCATAATGTAGATTCTGTGGAAGTAATAGTTCATAATATACCTGAGATTTATATAAGTGGGTATAATTCTGAATACTGTTCAAATAGTGATTATGACACCATTATCACTTCCAAAGCTGGAGGTACATATTATGGAGGTATTAATCAACAAGGAATTATTTATCCTCAAAATTTAGGAATAGGCAATAAGGAGATTACCTACGTTTATACTGACACAAATAACTGCGTTAATAGCGATACTGCTATTTTTACAATAAACCCAAATCCTACAGTAGCATTCTCAAATTCTAATGCTACAGCTTACTGCTTAACAGATGATTCTGTAACACTAACAGCATTGCCTAGTGGAGGATCATATATGGGCGCTGGCCTTATAAATAATATTATTTCTTTAAATACTGTGACTAGTGGAAGCCAGGAATATACATATTTATACACTGACACTAATGGATGCTCTGGAGCAGACACCATTTTTATTCAAATGAATTCTTTACCTAATGTATCTATCGGACTTCTCCCTGACGCTTGCGAAAACGAAGCTTTTGTTGATTTAAACACAGCATTTCCTACAGGAGGTAATTATTTTGGAACTGCTGTTTCTACAAGTGATGATAAATTTTTCCCTG
>JAOZSY010000001.1:8556-19113 GCA_029939445.1 Bacteroidales bacterium | reverse complement strand
TAATAAATGCTTTACCAACGGTAAGCTTAAGCCCTTTTGCCAACGCTTGTGAGAATCAAGCAATAGTATCATTATCTAGCGGAAATCCTTCTGGAGGTAGTTATTATGGTACAGGAGTATCTACAAACTCATCAGAATTCTTTCCTGCAATAGCTGGTATTGGCTTACATAATATATCATATATTTATACTGACAGCAATGCTTGTGAAGCAAGTTCAAATGCTGATATAAGAGTTATTTCTACACCATCAGCAAACTTTATTGTTGATGCTAATGTTTGTAAATCAGAAATTGCTTTTGCATCCTACAGCTCTACAATAAGTACAACAGCTACATACAATTGGAGTTTTGATAATGCCAATATTATTTCTGGTAATAATGAAGGTCCATATGAGTTAAGATGGGATAATTCAGGAGTTAAAAATCTGACGCTTACAGTTAGCGATAGCGGCTGTACTTCTACCCTATTTCAAAACTACACCAATGTACTTGAGGCCTTTGCTAATATTAATTTTATTGGCAACGACTCTGCATGTTATGGACAAGGCATTACACTATTTACAAATAGTGGAATATCTAATAGTTTTCAATGGGCAGATACTTCAGGAAATATAGTTGGTGCACAAGATTCACTATCTTTCTATATAGCAAGTGAAACGGGCATGTACTATATATTAAATACAAATGCAAATGGATGTACAGCTACTTCTGACACAATAAGTGTAACTATAAATCCTGAAATTATTAGTGATTTCACATTAGCAAGCATAGCATGTAATAATGATATGGTAAGTGTGAGTTATACAGGTAATTCTGGATCTTTAGCTTCCTATAATTGGGATTTTGATTCAGGAATTATAGCTTCAGGGTCTAACTCTGGACCATACAATATTATTTGGAATACTGATGGCTTGAAAAATGTAAGTCTAATTGTTGAAGAGAATAATTGTTTCTCTTCTATTGTCGACAAGTCTATAACTATTCAAACAACTCCAGCATACATAACTGCCATTGGAGACACTAACTTCTGCGAAGGAGGAAATGTTACCCTATCGGCAAATGTTGGTCCTTATACTTACGAGTGGTTTAGAAATGGTGTAAGCACGTCTAATACTCAAGCTCTGTATAATGCAACTCAATCGGGCTCGTATACAGTAGAAGTTACTGATATTAATACTTATTGTTCGCAAAGATCAGACTCAATACAAATCACTGTTAATACTAATGATTTCAATATTGATTTCGTTGCTGATCAGCAAAGCTTTAATATACCTCCATTTATAGTAAATTATACAAATCAAACTATCAATGCCATTGATTATTATTGGATGTGGTCGTTTGGAGATGGCAACACTTCAACATTTGTGAACCCAAGCCATCAGTATACTTATGATGGTGATTATTCTGTGAGTTTAGTGGCGCAAAATGTAAATACAGGCTGTATTGATACTCTCAATAAAACTGATTATATATCATGTACAGGAGGAAGCCCAAATCCTTGCAATATAATTGCTGATATAGGTAATATTGGAGGAAATGAAGTATGCCCTAGCGATAGTGTGAAGTTTTTCGCTCTTGATCATACTCCTGGCATTAGTTATCAATGGCTGATTGATGGTGCTATAATTGCTGGAGCAACTGACTCTATACTTTACGCAAATGCAACAGGATTATATCAATTAATGGTGGCTGATGCATCGTGTACTGTATTCTCACAACCATTTGCTTTAACTCAGTATAGTACTGTTATACCAAGTATTCTTGCCAATGGAAGCATACAACCTTGTACAAATGATAGTATGGAACTATATGTATCTACATCTTTCAATGCTTATCAATGGTCGAACGGAAGTAACTTACAAAGCATTTATGTTAAATCTTCTGGAGCTTATATCGTAACTATTACTGATAATAATGGTTGTACTGCAGCTTCAGATGCTTATATATTAAATGCATCATTTTTACAAGTTCCTGACATTTGTATAGTAGGTATTGACACCGCTACAAATCATAACCGTGTAGTTTGGGAAAGAAGAAATAGTAATTTGATTGATAGCTTTAGAATATATCGCGAATCAACCGTTGCTGGGATTTATAACTTAATAGGAAGTCAAGCATTCTCTACTCAAAGCGTATTTGAAGATGTGAATTCAAATCCTGCACAGATGGCATATCGTTATCGCATAACAGCTGTTGATACATGTGGAATGGAAACCTCTCCTAGCCCAATGCACAAAACATTACACCTTACTATCAATGCAGGTTTAGGCGGTGTGTGGAATTTAATATGGACAAATTATGAAGGTTTTAATTTTGGATCTTATAAGATTTACAGAAGTAGTGATAGCACAAATATGCAGTTGCTTACTCAAATACAAAGTAATCTTACATCGTATACCGACCTAAATCCTCCTAGTGGAGATGTTTTCTATCAAATAGAGATTATATCACCACATCCGTGTTATCCCGATTCGATATATACAAAGGTTAATACAAACTATAATTCATCAAGGTCTAATACTGCTAATACTGCTCAAGCACAGAACACTAGCTTGAATAGTTATCAGAATAATGATATTGCAGTTTCTATATTCCCAAATCCTAATAATGGAATATTTAATCTTGAAATTGGAGACATAGGACATAGCGACTTAGAACTGAATATTACAAACGCTCTTGGTACAGAAGTTTATAATAATAAATTCAGTGTATATGGTAAAACTACTAGACAAATAGATTTAAAAGGTCTTGCTAGAGGAGTTTACTTTATTCGTCTTAAAACTTCTTCCGGAATTGTATATAGAGGAAAGGTTGTTATCAACTAAATCATTATAAATCTGAGGATTATAAAGTGAAGAATGAAATTTTATTATTTCGTTCTTCACTTTTATTTTTTATATCAAAAAACCATATCTTTGCTGATCAAATGACATCAAAAAAACTCAATATTTTATTTCTTCCCGCTTGGTATCCACACCGCAATGATGCGATGTTGGGTCTATTTGTAAAAAATCATGCATTATCAATACTCCCCTATGCCAATGTATCAGTAATATATGTACTTGCAAGCGATACTAATGTAAGCGTTTATGAAGTTGAAAAAAATGATACTGATGGTATATATGAGATAATCATATATTTCAAAAAATGCAATACCCCTATTTTTGGATTTTTTATCAATATTATAAGAATGCTTTTGTCTTATAAAAAAGGATGGAATATTGTATTAGAAAAAAGAAATAAGCCCGACATTAACCATGTGCATATATTAACAAGAGCTGGAGTTATTGCTCTAATTCTTAAACAATTATACAAAATTCCATATGTAATAACCGAGCATTGGTCTAGGTATTATTCCTTTAACGATTCATATAATGGCATATTACGAAAGTTTATGACCAAAAAGGTAGTAAAACAAGCCTCAGCAATGAGTACTGTTTCTGATTCGCTAAAAAATGCTATGAACCAAAATGGTTTAATCAATAAAAATTGGGAAATAATACCAAATTCCATTGATACCGATATTTTTACACCAAGTATAAGAGATAAAAAAGATTCTAAAACTCGTATTTTTCATATCTCATGCTTTGAAGATAAGTCGAAAAATGTGAGTGGAATAATTAGAGCATTTGCAACAGCTAGTACAGAAAACCCAAATCTTGAATTAATAATGATTGGCACTGGGCAGGATCATCAAAAGGCAATAGACTTATCAAATAAGCTTAAGCTTGATAACAAAATAGAGTTTACTGGAGAATTATCTCCAAAAGAAGTTAGTCAGAAAATAAACTCCTGTGATTTTCAAGTCCTATTTAGCAATTACGAAACATTTGCAATAGTAATTGCAGAAAGCTTAGCCGCAGGCAAAGCTGTAATAGCAACAAATACAGGAGCTATACCAGAAGTTCTCCCCAAAGAATTTGGTATTTTGATAGATGCAAAAGATGAAGGTATGCTTAGCAAATCTATTTTAGAAATGGCAAAAACACATCAGAAATATGATATTGAAGCCATGAGAAATTATGCTGTCAGTAATTATAATAAAGATAAAGTAGGAAAACAGATAATAGCATTCTATAAAAAATACACTTCCTAATTTATTTATAATCTAGTAATATAAATTCAATACGACAGCTATTGGATTACTCGAATAACACAAATCACCTTAGCTATTTTATTAATTCCCCTAAACCATAAAATAACTTCTTAGTACTTGCCATAATATTGGTATAAAAGCTTAAAAAACTTCCAAGATTTTTCTATACTTTTGTAGCTATAACTATAGTTAAGAAATGGATAAGCAATCAATAAAGCAAAGGTTTGGTATTATTGGGAGTTCAACAGCTTTAAACAGAGCTATTGAAATTGCCATGCAAGTAGCACCAACTGATCTAACTGTATTAATTTCTGGTGAAAGTGGTGTTGGCAAAGAGAGTTTTCCAAAAATAATTCACCAACTAGGCTCCCGAAAGCATGGTAATTATGTAGCTATTAACTGTGGCGCTATTCCTGAGGGGACAATAGACTCAGAGCTTTTTGGCCATGAGAAGGGTTCATTTACTGGAGCTACTGAAAATCGTAAAGGGTATTTTGAAGTTACAAATGGTGGAACAATTTTTTTAGACGAAGTTGCCGAACTACCTACTGCAACTCAAGCAAGACTGCTTAGGGTGTTGGAGAATAAGGAGTTTATGAAGGTAGGCTCATCAAAAGTATTGAAAACTGATGTTAGAGTGATTGCAGCAACAAATGTTAATCTTACAAAAGCTATAGAAGAAGGGAAATTTAGAGAGGATTTATACTATAGATTAAATACTGTTCCTATTACAATTCCACCTTTACGAGAACGAAAAGAGGATATTCTATTACTCTTTAGAAAATTCGCAGCAGATTTTAGCGATAAATATCGCATGCCCATACTAAGACTAATGCCTGATGCTCAGGAAATAATCCTTAATTATAGATGGAAAGGAAATATTCGACAGTTGAAGAATGTTACAGAACAAATATCTATAATTGAAGAAGATAGACTTATCTCAAAAGAAACTGTAATTAAATACTTGCCAGACTCATATACTAGTAGATTACCTGTAATCTTCAAAGACCCTGCTCACGAAAATCTTAACGAAAGAGATATTCTTTATAAGGTACTTTTTGATATGAAACATGACATTACTGATTTAAAAAAATTGGTAAATGATATTATGAAGGTTGATGATGTTGCTATGGTTTTAAGGAAATCAGATACTAAAATTGTTAAAGATATTATAGAGCAAGAGAACTCTATTGACAATTATGCTGATGATAGCAATCTTTCTTTTTCTGATTTTAGTGAAAATCCTATTAGTAAAACCCATCCTGCTCAAACAGAATATAGCAACCAGAATTTTGACAACAAGCCATTTCAGAATAATGTTTATGACGGTACTATACAAGACTCAGAAATTGTTGATGAATCGCTAAGTTTGCAAGATATGGAAGTGAGAATGATAAAGCAGGCACTAAAAAAACATAATGGCAAAAGAAAACTTGCTGCTGAGGATCTTGAAATTTCAGAAAGAACTTTATATCGTAAAATTAAAGAATATAATATTAGCTAACTATCGTGAATCATAAAATAATATATAGATATAAATTGCTAATAATGATATCATTATTAATCATTATACAGTCATGTAAAATCAATTATTCATTTACAGGAGCTCCTATTACTGCTAAAACAATCTCTATAGATTATTTTCCCAATAAGGCTACACTAGTAAAACCATCATTAAGTCAAGATTTTACTGATGCAATGCGCGATAAGTTTGTAAACCAAACAAGCTTAGAGCTTGTGGAACAAAATGCTGAACTACACCTAGAAGGAGAAATTGTACATTATAAAACAAATTCAGTAGCGATACAAGGAGACGAAACTGCAGCACTTAACAGGCTGACAATTAAGGTTAAGATAAGATACACAAGCTTAAATCAACCTGACGATTCTTTTGAGCAAGTATTTACTGGTTTTGAAGAATATGACGCTAATTTAAGTTTTGGTAGCGTTGAGGATCAACTAATAGAAATAATTAACGCTCGATTAGTTGAAGATATTTTTAATAAAGCATTAGTAAACTGGTAATCTATGATAAATTCTACTAATTTTTTAACGAAATTTAAAAGCGTAAATAACAGCTTTACAACTACTGATAATCAAGATCTAAAGGCTATTCAGAAAAAGTATCCCTATTTCCAACTTGGAGCAATGTTACTTAGCAAATCATTACTGAAAACTAATGATTTGGAGTATAAATCCACTCTTGCAAAAACTGCAATAATTGTAAATGATAGAGAAAGACTTTTTAATTATCTATACAAAGATATTCTGACAAAAGAAGAGCTGACAGTAGATAAAACTACTAAAAGCCCTACTCCATTACCTAAGGAGTCCAAAAAAGAGGAAACAAAGATTAAATCTACAAGCAAGATAGAAGCTCCTAAACCAATAAAGAACAGTAAAGGAGAGGAAATAAAGAATAAGAAAGAGATGATGGAAGAGGTTGCTAAAAACCTCACTACTGATGCGAAAGATAAAGCCCCTATCCTTGACACAAAAGTAGAAGCTAAAACTCCAACAAAAAGTAAATCTGACACTAAGCCTGCTAGTAAAGTAAAAGCAAAAACTTCTAAAAAGAAAGAAGAAACAAAAGCTAAGTTAGAAAATAAAGAAGATACAGCATCTACTATTGTAGTAAAGAAGAAGCAAGAAGAAAAGCCGACTACTAAGAAGTTAGTAAAAGAGACTGCTACTAAAAAGAAGAAGGTAATTGCAAAGAGTGCTACCATTAAAGAAACTGTAAAACCAACAAATACAGTTGCTAAGAAAACTAAAAGCAAAGAAAACAAACAGAAAACAACTTCTAAAACAACAAACACGCAAGTTAAGTCAATAGACCGGAAGAAATCGATAGAAATAATAGAGAAATTTATTAAAGAAGACCCCTCTATAAATAAGCCTGAAGACAAAGCATATATCAAAGAATTACAGCTTGCTAAGGCCAGTGTATCAGAAAAGTACGATATCGTTTCGGAAACTATGGCAAAGCTCTATAAAGCACAAGGAAATAAGAAAAAGGCAAAAAAAATCTACGAGAAATTAATTTTGATTTATCCAGAAAAAAGCACTTACTTTGCAGCCCGAATTTCGGACTTATAATAATAATATTTAACAAAAATAGTAATGGGTTTATACATAATCGCAATATTGATATTTATAGTTTGTATCTTAATGATACTTATCGTTTTAATGCAAAATTCTAAAGGTGGTGGATTAACTTCTACTTTCTCTGGAGGAAACCAAGTAATGGGTGTTAAAAAAACTAGTGACTTTTTAGAAAAAGCTACCTGGACTTTAGCAGTAGCACTATTAGTATTATCACTATCTACAGTATTTGTAATGAATAAAAATATAAGTGTTGGAGAAGCATCTGATAATTCGGAAATAGAGTTTATTAGAAATAACGAAAATGCACAGCCTGTAGAATTCCAACCAACAACTGGCGAAGCTACAGAAAACGAAGGCGCTGCATTACCAACAGAGTAATTCAGTTTTAAATAAAATATTTAAAATGTCAGAATGTCATACATTCTGACATTTTTTTTGCCTAAAAAATATCTACTTTTACTTTACTATAATTTCTAAAAATTGTTACAAATAACTATCACACATTAGCTTATGTAATATTATAACATAATAGGATATATAATCAAATATAAAACTGGCAGTTTACTAATAATGGTATAAAATTGGCTAAGCAATATCGATAATTAACCATAAAAGATTAAACCCAATGAGTAATATAAATATAAAACCACTAGGTGCAAGAGTTCTCCTCGAGGAAGTTGCTGTAGAAACTAGAACTGCTTCTGGAATTATAATTCCTGACGCAGCACAAGAGAAACCATCAAAGGCAACAATTGTTGCTGTAGGAAATGGAACTCCAAGTGAGAAAATTGAAGTTAAAGTTGGCGACACTGTTCTTTATGCAAAATTTGCTGGAACAAAAATAAAAGAAGATGGTAGCGATTTCATTATCATTAACCAATCAGATATTCTTGCTATAGTTTAGATCGGCAGTTGCTAATTCATTAAACATATTAAGAAATAGAAAAACACATTAAATCCTTAAAACTTTATGGATTTACAATTAGAAATAAACAATAAAAACATATAAAATGGCAAAAATTATAAAATTTGATACAGAAGCTCGTGATTTACTTCGTAGTGGAGTTAATCAATTAGCAGATGCTGTAAAAGTTACCCTAGGGCCTAAAGGTCGTAATGTAGTAATTGATAAAGTATATGGTGCACCACAAATAACCAAAGATGGTGTAACGGTAGCTAAAGAAATTGAGCTAGAAGATCCTTTTGAGAATATGGGAGCACAAATGGTTAAGGAAGTAGCTTCTAAGACTAATGATGACGCAGGTGATGGCACTACTACTGCTACTATTCTTGCACAATCTATTGTAAATGTAGGACTTAAGAATGTTACTGCAGGCGCAAATCCTATGGATCTTAAACGAGGAATTGATAAAGCTGTAAAGGCCGTAATTACTAGCATTAAAGAATTATCGCAAGAAATTGGTGACGATAACGATAAAATAAAGCAAGTAGCAACTATTTCGGCCAATAACGACAAAGAAATTGGTGACCTTATTGCTGAGGCTATGGCTAAAGTAAAGAAAGAAGGTGTAATTACTGTTGAAGAAGCTAAAGGAACCGATACTACAGTAGAAATAGTAGAGGGAATGCAGTTTGACAGAGGTTATATTTCTCCATATTTTATTACCGATACCGAGAAAATGGAATCAGTAATGGAAAATCCATATATCTTATTATACGATAAGAAGATTTCTACCATGAAGGATATAATGCCCGTGCTAGAGCCTGCTGCTCAAGATGGTCGTCCGTTGGTAATTATAGCAGAGGATGTTGATGGCGAAGCACTTTCTACACTTGTTGTGAATCGTCTTCGTGGTTCGTTAAAAGTAGCTGCAGTTAAGGCTCCTGGCTTTGGCGACAGAAGAAAAGAAATGCTTGAGGACCTTGCTGTACTAACTGGTGGAATTGTTGTTTCTGAAGAAAAAGGAATGAAGTTGGAGAGCACTACCTTGGATATGCTTGGTACTTGCGAGAAGATAGTTATTGATAAAGACAATACTACTGTTGTTAATGGAGCAGGAAGTAAAGAAGCTATTAATGGTCGTGTGGCACAAATTCGTGCTCATATGGAGAATACTACTTCTGATTACGATATGGAGAAACTTCAAGAGCGTTTGGCTAAATTAGCTGGCGGTGTAGCGGTGCTATATGTAGGCGCTGCTTCTGAGGTAGAAATGAAAGAGAAAAAAGACCGTGTGGATGATGCTTTAAGCGCAACTCGCGCTGCTGTTGAAGAAGGAATTATACCTGGTGGTGGAGTTGCTTTTATCCGCTCAGTCAATAGTTTTAATAATATTAAATTTGAAAATCAAGATGAGAAATTAGGATCTCTTATTATTAAGCGCGCTATTGAAGAGCCATTACGTCAGATTGTAAAAAATGCTGGTGGTGAAGGTTCTGTAGTTGTTCAAAAAGTATTAGAAGGTAAAGGTGACTTTGGTTATAATGCTCGTAAAGATAAATATGAAAACCTATTTGAAACTGGCGTAATTGATCCAACAAAGGTTGCCCGTGTAGCCCTTGAGAATGCTGCTTCAATTGCAGGAATGTTGCTTACAACAGAAACAGTAATCTCTGAAGAGAAGAAAGACGAACCAATGCCAAGTGGTGGTGGCATGGGCGGAATGGGTGGCGGAATGCCAATGATGTAATTCATTTCATTCATATATAATACAAAAGCCGTGTTGATTAAAAATCAACACGGCTTTTGTACTTATTTTAAGATATCATTAATAGCCACTGGTTAAAAGCGCAGTGCAATTGATTGATATTAATATATTTGAATAACGATTGTAGATTATTTGAACAATAATTTTTGATATTTACTATATCAAACTTTATCTTTAAGAAAATTCGTTCCTTTATAATTCCTTAGTTCTACATTAATACCTTCTTCTTCCCATTTTAATAAAATATCTTTTAAAATAATTATCTGCCCTCTACCAAAAACCTGAAAAGGAAGATTAATTTTATCTACACCTCCTGTAATTTTCAAAAACAATTCATTATCTAAACCCTCTTCAGTATCTGACCCTAATGTGCGGTATTGTGGTTTATACTGACCTTTATACGAATTATATCTTATTTTAAGTTTTTCAATATCTTCTTTTACATATTTAATCTCTTCACTATTATGATTCACTATAATTCCAGTCATTGAAAATTCAATAAACCCAACACTATAAACTGGATTATAACCAAAAGACCTTAACAAAAAACCGAAAATTGTTACAAACAGTATTACGGTAGATATTCTTATAGGCAACTTACTTATTTCCATAAAAATAGAAATAAATGCTAAAATGATAGTGATACTGAAAGACAACAAAAATATCCATTTAAAGAAAAGCTCA